>CAZKCF010000023.1:0-8795 GCA_964551365.1 uncultured archaeon | reverse complement strand
GGGTTAAGGCTGACGGGTACTATGAGAAGGCGCTTATGTTGTATGGGGACAGGGATTACGTGAATTCGTCTTATTATGCGGCTCAGGCGACTTTGCTTTATAAGAGGGTGGGCGATACGGCTAAGGCTCATGACTCAGCCAAACTGGAGGAAGGCAACAAGATTAGGCCGATGGCTGACGGAAACTACACGATTGCCGTCGAGTTTTATGGCATGAGGGATTACGAGAACGCCTCGAATTATGCTGTGAGCGCGTACAACGCTTATGCTTGGATTAACGACGAGGGGGGTATGAATCTTTCTGATGCGTTGCTCACGAAAAGCGAGCAGCATCTTCAGGCGTACAGGTATTATAAGGAGGCGGAGTATCATTACGTTGACGGGAGATACGAGAACGCAAGTTATAGCATAACTCAGTCCAGGAATCTTTATGGGGAGTTGGGCGATGAGGAGTGGGTTTCAACAGCCGACAACCTCGCTGGCAAGATAGATGCCGCGATGTTCTACAAGAACGTATTAGTGTATGGGGGCATCCTAGTCGTTTTAGGCGTTATTTTAACGCCTTTTGTTGTTTTAGCCGTGCTTGTTCATCGTTCTAAAAAAGGAGGAAACAGGAGTAATTGGAATATTAAGTCAATAGGTTCAATAAGTAAACGCAAAAAAGGTGGGTTAGATGGTATCAAAAAGCATTAAGGGTAAAAAAGCGGGCGGAATTAAGAAGGCTAAAAAGGCGAAAATCAAGGTGGCTAAGGTCCCTGAAGACAAAAAGAAGAGGTTTAAGAGCATAGCCGAACGGCTTAAGAAGGTCGACAAGGAGCTTTACTTGATAGAAAAAGACCTCAGGGAGTCAACTGACTCCAAAATTGTGGCAGAAGACCTTAAGGACATTGAGCGACGGCTTCTTCTGATGCACGAAGACAGGAAACCCAAGACAACGGAGATTGCGGGATTCTACAAGAACTTTGTCCTAAAATGCATGGAATGCAATAAGGAGTTTGAACACAAGGCGCATGTTACTCCGGTCAAGGGCAACGCCGTGTGCTTGGGGTGCGGTAAGGTGCATGAGATTGTGATAACGCCAAGCTCGAAGTACTATCACATAGACTTTCCGTCAACCATAAAGGTCTTGAAAGAACTTTCTGCAGAGGAATGAAGTTTCTTGAAAAAGAGGTGATGGAGAGGGACGCCCTCAACAGGATAAGATGGGATTCCACTCTAAACCCCCAAGAGTTCAGTGTGCTGTACATAGACCGCTTTAGAGGAAAACTTGTTGAGGTGCCGTACAATAGCATAAGAGTTGAAGGCGACTACATTAGGGTTGGCGACAGCCTGATACCAGCACACAGGGTGCGGCAGATAAAGCAGAGCGGCAGGATAGTGTGGGCTAAGAGGAGAGAATGATTGACTTTATCTTGATGTTTTTGATGGGATTCACTGTAGCATTAACTGGGGCGCTTGTTCCGGGGCCGCTTTTGGTTTACACGCTTAAGAAAACGGTAGAATCCGGCCCTAAGACAGGCTTTATTGTGATAAACGGTCATGTGCTGGTGGAGTCTGCGATAATAGCATTGATGGCGCTGGGTTTAACCGGTTTTGTCGGGAATATCCTACTGCAGAATGCTCTAAACGTTGTCGGCGGCGTGGGCTTGGTTTACTTTGGTTTCAAGTCCATTAAGCTTGAAACAGTAGGGAGTGTTGAGATTGAGAAAAACAGCCTGGTTTGTGGGGGCGTGTTTTTCACGTTATTTAATCCGACGTTCCTGCCGTGGTGGATTACAGTAGGAGCATCATTAGTCTACTATTCGCTGAACTCGGCCGGCTGGTGGGGTGTCGCAGCCCTCATGGCGGGACACTGGGTCGCAGACTACTCGGTCTACGGCGCAGTCTCGGTTCTTGGAGAAAAGTCCAAGCCATTTCTTGGTTCCGGAAAACACTTGGAAGTGATGAAAGCGCTGGGTGGCGTGTTAATCTTGTTTGGTTTGTTCTTCCTGTTTAAGGCGGCTGCAGCCATGATTTAACGCGCATGCTGAGCACTCTGGTTTTTTCTTGCAACATGATTTGGCGTGGGCTACGATGAGCGCGTGATATTCCTTGTACAATTGCACGTCTCGCGGTAGGTTTTCCTCGAAAAAGTGTTTTACGTTTTCGTATGATTCGTCTTCCTTGAGGAAGCCGAGCCTTGAGAAAACGCGTTTCGTGTATGCGTCAACCACGAACGACGGTTTATCGCACGCGTACAGCAGGATTGAGTCAGCGGTCTCAGGCCCTATGCCCCAGACTCCAAGAAGCCTCTCGCGGAGCGTGTCTGTTGGCTGCTTTGACATCAGCTTGAAGCTTCCCTCGAATTCGTTTAAAAAGAATTGTGTGAACGACTTCAGCTTCCTCGCCTTCGTGTTTTGATATAAAGAGGGCTTTATCAGAACCGAAAGACGCCTTGCAGGAGTATTCGTTACTCCTGCAGGATTTAGAACACGCGCGCCCTTGAGGTGGCTTATCGCCTGCTCAACGTTGCGCCATGAAGTGGCCTGCGTGAGTATTGCGCCTAATGCAACCTCGAATTGGTCTTTGGCGGGCCACCAGCCTTGCGGCCCAAGTGAGTCGAACAGCCGCCTGTAAACGGTCATCAGCTTATCTCTTGTGGTGTCCATTAAACTTTTGCTCAAGAGATTTTAGGAAGGATGGCTCGTACTTGTTGAGAATCTCCTCCGCCTTCATGCGCTCCAAGTTTTTGATGTGCTCCGCCGTTATTTCCTCTATCTTTCGTGGTTTTTTAGCGTATTCTTCAATGAGTTCTGAGATTTTCTCGCCGCTGAGGTTTCTGGGCAGTATCACGTAGTCGGCTCCGAGGTCGTATAGCTGGAGCGCTTGGTCTACGGTGTCTGCTGTCACGAAAACCATTGCTTTGGGGTTGATTTCCTTGGTTTTTTGTATTAGCAGGGAGTTTTCCTCTTCTTCGGGGATTGTGGATATCACGAGTCTTGCGTTCTGGAGGCCGACTCTGTCGAGTATTTCTATGTCGCCTATGTCGCCGTAGATGCAGGATATGCCTTCGTCCAGCAGCATTTTTATTATCTCTGGGTTGAAGTCCACGACAATGAATTCATCACCCACCTTTTTCAGAGTTTTGGCTATGCTGTAGCCCATCCTGTGGCAGCCGAATATTATGGAATGTTGTTTAGACTTCTGCGGCAAATCCTCTAAGACAAGGCGTTTAACCCCCGATAGTTTGTCGAATATTATAAGATAGCTTGAGAGCCGCCGGTAGAGTTCGTTGTCGAGTTGTATGAGGTATGAGGTGGCTGTTATTGTCACGACGGCGGTGAGCGTAGTCAGCGAGAACAAGTATTGGCTAACTTGGCCGTCCAGCATTCCCTGCAATGCGATTATAAGGGAGAACTCGCTGATCTGAGTAAGGCTTATCGCAGTCAAGAATGACGGCCGCCTCCCGTAACCCATCATGGATACAAGTGCCAGTATTATGAGCGGTTTGAGTATGATGAGGATTGCCAGCACCACAATTAACGGGAAGATAAGCGGCGTTACTTCTGTGGGGGATATTTCCATGCCAAGCGAAACGAAGAATATTGTCGAGAAAAAGTCTCTTAGTGAGCGGACTCTGCCGATTATCTCAATGTTGTAGGGGAACGCAGCCACCGCTATTCCAGCGATAAAAGACCCTATGGCAACCGAAAACCCGCTTATGTACGAGAAGTAGGCGAAAACGAAGCATAATGAGAGTGACGTGAGGAACAACAGTTCCTGAGACTTTGCGACAATCTTTAGCACAGTCGGCAGGACGAAATGGCTTACGAGTATTGCTATCGAAAACAAACCAAGCCCCTTTAGAATAGACAATAGAAGTAGGGTTGGCGTAACATTGCCTTGAGCAGAAAGAACAGACAGCGCTAGTATAGCGAGGACGTCTTCGGTCAACAGTATGCCTAAAGTGATTTTTCCGTGGAGGGTGTCCAACTCGTTTTTGTCTGAAAGCAGTTTTATGACCACCATGGTGCTGCTGAACGCGAGTATTAGGCCGAAGTATACTGGCTCAAGGTTTACTAGGCCGATGTGGCCGGCTACTAGAAAGCTTATGCAGAATAGTAGTATGCTCTTTAGTATGCCGGTGACTGATGAGACAACTCCTATGTCTTTAAGTCGTCTTAGGTCTAGTTCCAGCCCGACGATGAAGAGGAGGAATGCTATCCCCAGCTCGGACAGTATCTTTATTGTCTCCTGTTCTGCGATAAGTTTTAAGCCCATTGGGCCTATAAGGATGCCTGCAAGAATGTACGCTAGAATTAGGGGTTGTTTCAGGAGCTTGGCAACGTAGGCCGTTAACGTGGCGGCGACGATGATGATGCCCAAGTCCCATAAGAGCACCATGTCTTGCATGGTTAGGTAATTATCCAGTGCGGTTAATTAATGTTTGGGATTCCAATTGCACGTCTTCGGATGGGTTTTCTTCAGTGAAGCCGTACCAGTAGATGACTATGCCGGAGCCGAATAGTTCAACGTAATGTTGGAATTGTTTTTTGTGGTCTTTTTTGACTTCTATTTTGTCGCCAAAGCTTGCTTTACACTCAATCCAATTGTATTCTCTGTCGTTTATTGTAAGTTTTTTTTCAAGCAGGAAGTCCGGCGTCTTGGGGTGGTGTTTGCGTGATTCCGCTTCTCTCATGAAGCCTATTTGCTTGGACTCAAGCCATTTTTTAACTTCTTCTTCGACCATTCTGCCGCGGGAGGCCTGCATCATGTTGCCTTCAGGCGAGTATACTATGTCGTTTTTCAATGCCTCACGGAGTTCTTCTTTAAGTCTGCTGCCTTCCACTGATTCAACGTCTTTCACGAATTTCCTGAACTGGCTTGGCGAAACGCCTTTTTGGTGGAGTATTATTGATGCAGTCAATACCGGAGGGAAATTTAGGTCTCCTGCTATCTCCATGAAGCTCATTCCGCTGCACCATTTGTCAAGAAGCCCCAGAGATATTCTTTTGACGTCATAGTACCTTCGTTTGGTGTCGCGTACAATCTTTTGGGTCAACACTGCAGTAAGAAGCTCCTCTGAAACACCGTAGCGTTGTGAAAGCGTTGGAACATCTCTGACGGAATTCAAGCTGCCGTATATTCTCTCGTATTGATCTAACTCCATAAGTAAGATATTTAAGGGGTTAAGGCTTATAACTTATACCAGAATGACATACCTCCTTAATTGCAGAATCAAAGATGAAGGGGGGCATTAAATTGTTTTGTGAGGTCTAAAATGACTAAAATAAGGGCGAAAGTCGAGAACATTGTTTCGTCGATTACTATTGACAGGCATATTGATTTGGAAAAGTTTGCTAGCTCCGTCAAGGGCATTGAGAACCCAAGCAGGTTCCCAGGAGTAATCTACAGAGTAAAGGAACCTAAGCTTGCAATGCTGATTTTCAGGACAGGCAAAGTGATATGCAGCGGAGCCCGCTCCAGAAAAGACATCGAAGCAGCAGTAGACAAACTCATTAAAAAACTCAAAGAAGGCAGGATAAGAGTCAAATCAAAGCCAATTGTCGAAATACAGAACATAGTCGCATCCGCGACCCTAGGCTTCAAAGTCAACTTGGACGCACTAGCCATAGAATGCTACAACACAGAGTATGAGCCAGAACAATTCCCAGGCCTCGTATTCCGGCTGGACGAACCCAAGACAGTAATGCTCATATTCAGGTCAGGGAAAATTATAATAACCGGCGCTAAGACACCCGGCGACGCTAATCTCGCCGCAGAAAGAACCCGAGACATGATAAAGAGCTATAACGCAGTAATAGACTAAAGGCCGGGCCGCTTTATCGTCCCGGTTTTCACGCCTATGTCCAAGACGTTTGTTATAGCCGAAGTGTACACTAAGTAGGCTATGACAGCAACTATTGCAGCCATTATCAGGAACAAAACCAAGTCCCGAAAGAAGCTACCCATGTTAAAAACAGGGGCGCTGATGCTTAAAAATAGGGTAGTGGAACAGAATGTCGCGCGTGCTTCTTGTTAACACGTGGCAGCACCCGAAAAATTCGCTTTACCCTAGGTCTACAGCCGTTGAACGTTATCTGCCGTTGAATCTTCTTTATGTGGCAACTGCTTTAAGGAACAGCGGACACGAAGTCGGGATTATAGATCCGAGCAACGAGGGCGTGAAACACAAAGACGAAAAAATTTTGCGGCACGTCAGGAGTGAGGCAAGCAAGTCGGACGTTATTGCTTTCTCCAGTTCAGCTTACGACTGGATTCCAGACCAAACGCTGATGAATGCTGCGGCAGAAGTCAACCCGCGGATTGTTGTGGGCGGGTGGGGCGCTGAACGTTATCCGAACGATTACTTGGACAAGACTCCCGCGTTGGCTGTACTCAGAGGTCTTCACGGTGAAGCGCTCGACACGCTGGCGGAGCTTGTGCCGATAGTGGAGAGGGCGGAAGTCTCGCAGGAGGAGAGGTTTTCGCGGTTTGGTGAGGGCGTTTATGTTGGCTTGGTTGACGCGAAAACTGGGGGAAAACTTTCTGGTATCGCCGGGCTCTCGCATAAGACGGGTTCGGGGTTTAAGACAACAAAGCCGCGGAAGCCACGAAGGCTGCCGCAAATGCACTCGTTCATAGCGGATTTTGGCTTAAGGTACGGGAGCTATCGAAACAACCTTGGGCAGCTTGTTTTACCATTACTTGGGAGCGTGACAGGATGCAGCTACGCGCTTAACAAAAAAGCGTGCAGGTATTGCGCGCAGCACACGTACCTTAATTTGAGGAGGCTTTATGGGGGAAGATTTTTTTCGGAGAGTGTTGGGGTAACTTGTTTTTTTGATGTGGAGCGTGTGTTGAGTGAGATTGTGGGTTGTTTTGATGCTGCTGGCTGTGAGGGTGAAGAATTTAGCATGGTTTTTTTTGTGGACGACTGTATGGTGCGGGAGAAATTCAAGCTTTTTTGGGATAGAACCCATGGAGCTGGCTTTCCTGTGGAGCTGCCTAAGACTGTTTTTTCGTCGCGCCCGGATTTTCTTACGCCAGCTTGGATGGATTTTTTGTGCGAGAACCGTGATGGAGTTGGAGTTAACTTAGGTTTGGAGTTTTTTAATAGTGAGGATGTCGCATATACTGCTAGGAGCAGTAACCCTCATAGGTATCTTGCTTCATGTCGTAGGGCAGTTGGTAATCTAACGAAACATGGTGTTGTGTTTAAGGCGTTCACGTTTCTTCAGGCGACGAGGATTTGGCGGAACATCGGTTTGAACTTGCGTGGGGCTTTGGGTCTCGTCAGAAAGCACGTTTATGTTACGGCTTGCCCCACGATTCTCGCCGACTTCACCGAGATGGAAGATGACGGCGCCGAGTGTTTGGCTACGGACCATTATTTGGGCATGGAGATTCCGGGTTTTATTTCTTATGGTGAGACGCCTGAGTCTGAGCTTATGAGGATTAAGGTCGGGTTGCATGATTTTTTCGTTGAGCATGAGGGCGAGTTGCGTGGGCTTTGCAGTTGGGGTGGCTTGGATGTTCTTTCTGGGGTGTGCGAGTTGTATGGGAGGGTTTGTATGGAGCTTGAGTCTAGGTGATTTTATTCAATAAGAGGTAGAGAGTAATTTATTTTCATGAGGAACGTCTATTGGCTTGTTTTGGTTTTACTCCTGCTTTTTGGGGCGGGTGTTGTGTGGCGTGTTGGGATTCGAGAAGGCAATACTGGAGGGATTGGTATAGAGGGTAGCCTTGAGGGTAATGTCGTGAGGATGCCGTATGAGGGTGTTCTTGACAATAAGAACAAGTCTGCAGTAGACCAACTGGAGGACATGGGTTATGTGGTTTATGGTGTTGACAACGTGGACAGTAGTGTGATGAACAATTTTATGATAATTGGCATGGAGGTTGGCGAAGGGTCGGAGAACATCAGCAAGCAGGTGTATCTCGGGTTTTATGCGATGTATCTTCTGAACGACAGCAAGGATTATTATGTTGTTGAGCTCAGTGACGAGGAGGTGTCAGCGTATTTTATTTCGAAGGGGGATGATTTGAGGTCTTTCGTAAGGAACGAGATAGGCTATGCTGAGTGGTATGCTAGGGGCGAAAAAACGATGGCGGATTTTTACTCCAAAATCAACCAGACAGCTTACGTAGAGCGCTAGATTGAAACGTCGTGGCATGCGGGCAGGGCATTTCATCGGATTTTTCAGCATTTATAAAGAATAATTTGTATAGTTAGTATATCTTGAATATTGTGAGGATGGGATGACACTGGCAGACGAAGTGGAACAGGCGGTTACCGACGGATACGTCGAACTGAGCAAGTCCTACGGACTCAATCCGACGATAGCGAGGGTATACATGGCAGTGTTCTTCGCGGAAGAGCCAATCAGCTTGAAGGAGATAGCGGAAAAAACAGGTTACAGCAAGTCAACAGCATACAACACCCTCGAATACGTGGAACGGCTTTTTGACGTGAAGAGGGTTAAAAAACCCGGCAGCAAGAGGGTATACTTCAAATGCGAACACAGCCTCCTCATGGGACTTAAAGCCACAGTAGACTCGAAGATAAAAGACCTTGGCGCTGTCATACTGCTGCTGGAGGAATCTGAAAGAAAGCTTAGCAAAGACCCTAGCAGCAAGGCTAAAACTTACGGGGAATACATAAGAAGTCTGCGGGAAGACTACGAAAAAGGTTATAAGATGCTTTCGATGATGTCTGAGATACACAAATTCAAGTGTAAATCCAAATAAGATGGAAAAACGCGAACTGATACCCCTAGGGCTGATTGTGCTGATGTTTATGTTAGGGATCATAGT
>CAZKCF010000022.1:0-8983 GCA_964551365.1 uncultured archaeon | reverse complement strand
AGCTCTCTTGTCGTGCTACCGTAGATTATGAACGGTATTAGGGTTACTATGAGCCGGTTGTCTATCCTCAGCCTAATCCTTTTTAACAACGGTATTATTGCGAACGTGCATAACCCCAGTATTATGCCATATGTCAGCGTGTCTACTATGTCGTAGCCTTCCACCACAAAGTACCTGTAAATGAAGTTTTCTATAAAACTTAACATTTTTATATACTAATGTCCTATTATTGAACCTACAAAAATAACTACTAGCTGCCCGGATAGTAGTTTGTTGGAGATATTCGTTTAAATCGGGGTGGATACCCTACTTCTCCAAGCGTCATTAAGCACTTTAACCTCACTGGTTAACACATCGATTAAATGGCTTCAAGAAACAAACCTAGGTCGGGTTCAATCGCGTATAAGCCGCGAAAGCGGGTGAAGAAAGAAACGCCCAGAGTCCACTCTTGGCCAGAGTCCAAAGACGTTAAGCTCCTTGGTTTTGCAGGCTACAAGGCGGGCATGACTCACGTGATGGCTGTGGACAACAGGAAAAACAGCCCAACGTCAGGCCTGGAAATATTCGTGCCGGTGACAATACTAGATGCGCCGCCGATGAAGATAGCGGGAGTGCGCCTTTATCAGAAGGGCTATCAGGGCTTTGAGTCTTTGACTGACGTGTGGGCTGATGAGGTTTCTCCCGAACTCAAGAAGCGCGTTAATGTTTCCGGTAAAAAACAGGTTAAGAAGACGCTAAGTGAATTTAAGGCTGATGTTTTGGCTGATGTGAGGCTTTTAATGCACACTCAACCGGTTTTAACCCCACTTCCTAAAAAGAAGGCGGATTTAATGGAAATCGCGTTGGGCGGTACTGTTGGCGACAAGCTTAAGTATGCTCAGGAAATGCTTGGAAAAAGCGTTGACGTCAAAGGTGCTTTCGGTGAAAACTCGTTTGTGGATGTTGTTGCCGTGACTAAAGGGAAAGGTTTCCAAGGCATAATCAAGAGGATGGGCACCCGGCGTCAGCCGCGAAAGTCGACTGGCAGGCGAAGGCACATGGGTACCGGCGGTTCTTGGACTCCTGCGAAAAAGTTTTGGTGCGAGCCAATGCCCGGCCAGATGGGTTACCACACGAGAACCGAGTACAACAAGTTTTTGCTCAAGATAGGCAACAATGGCCGAGAAGTCACTCCTGTGGGGGGCTTCCTCAACTACGGTCCGGTTAAAGGAGACTACGTCATGGTGTATGGTTCACTGCCCGGCCCGGCCAAGCGGATAATCCGGATGGTAACTCATCGGCGTCCGAAAGATGAGATAAATCTTGAGGTCACCCACATCAACTTAGACTCAAAGCAAGGAGCATGATAATGAAACCAAAAGTATACTCTCTAGACGGTAAAGCGAAAGGCAGCGTCGAATTGCCAGACGTATTCACCACAGAATACCGTCCAGACCTAATACGGCGAGCTGTCGTCGCAACACAAGCAAGCAGGAGACAACAGTACTCAACAGACATCCTAGCGGGACTGCGGACCTCAGCAGAATACTACGGCAGGAGAGCGCACGGCAGCCCCTTCCGTCAGACGATTAACCGCGGCATGTCACGCCTTCCAAGAGAAAAAAGTGGTGGAGGCGGTTTAGGCAAGGTCCGGAGGGTGCCTCATTCCGTTGGCGGCCGGAGGGCTCATCCGCCGCACGGGAAGGACTACTCTAAGAAGATTAACTCTAAGGAATACGAAGCTGCATTGCGGTCGGCGATTGCTGCTACGGTAAACAAGGAGCTTGTTTCAGCGAGAGGCCACATAGTGTCAAACTTTGAGATGCCTTTAATACTCGAAGACACCCTACAGTCCGTGTCCAAAACCAAGGAGTTGATGGCAGTGCTGACGTCTTTAGGATTGAACGCTAACATTGAAAAATCAGCTGAACGAAAAATCAATGCCGGAAGGGCTAAACTCCGCGGCAGAAAAAGAAAAACAAAACGCAGCATCCTCTTTGTGGTTAAGGAAGACAAAGGCTTGGGCAAGGCAGCGTCCAATCTGCCGGGCGTTGACTGCGTGACATTAGACTCATTGGATGTGGAAGCACTTGCCCCCGGAACTCATGCCGGACGCTTGACGGTATGGAGTGCGTCGGCGTTAGAAAATTTAGGTAAAAAATGGACTCTCATACAGTAATCAATTATCCGCTAATGGGCGAAAAAGCCACAACATTAAGAGAGCGCGAAAATAAGCTTTCTTTCGTGGTGGAGAAGACAGCAACTAAAAAAGAGATAAAGGCAGCTGTAGAGGCGCTTTATAATGTCAAGGTTGTTTCCGTCAGCACGGTTATGACGACTGGCGGCAAGAAGAAGGCTCACGTGAAGCTTTCGAAAGAATTTTCCGCAGAAGAAATAGCATCGCAGTTGGGTGTACTATAATGGGTAAACGAATTATTCCACAGCGAAGGGGGCGCGGGGGCCCAAGATACAGGGCGAAATCTCATCGCAGCATCGGCAGGATATCCTATCCCCTGATTAAATCCGGAGCTAAAGTGGAGGGGCAGATTACCGACATAATGCACGACCCCATACGAAGCGCTCCTGTAGCCCAGATTCTTCTTGAAGACTTCAGTACCGTGAACCTTATAGCTCACGAAAACGTGCGGGTTGGCCAGTGGGTTGTGATAGGAAAAGGTGCGCCCGTGACGCACGGGAATGTTTTGGCGTTGGGCGACATAACGGAGGGCACTGAAGTCTACAACATAGAAGTTGAGCCAGGCGACGGCGGGAAGTTAATCAGGACTTCCGGAGCATTCGGCGCTGTTGTTTCACACGACAGGGAAAGGAACTTGACTTACGTGCGCATGCCCTCAAAGAAGACCGTTACGGTAAACAGCAGCTCGTGGGCCACAGTCGGCCGGGTTGGCGGCGGCGGCAGAACCGAAAAAATGATGGTTCACGCCGGGCAAAAATACCACGCTAAAAAAGCCAGAAACAAGCGTTATCCGAAGGTTTGCGGCAGATGCATGAACGCGCAGAGCCACCCCCACGGCGCTGGCAGACACAAGCACGTAGGCAAGCCGTCCACCATATCACGTAATACGCCCCCCGGGCGTAAAGTAGGTCATCTGGCTGCGAAGCGCACAGGAAGGAAGAGGTAAAAATGGCTAAAAAAGAGTTCACTTACAAGGGTTACACTATCAAGGAGTTGCGCGCCATGTCTATGGACGAGTTGGTGAAGATTCTGCCTTCAAGAATTAGGCGCAGCCTGCTTCGCGGCTTTAATGAGCGGAGCAAAAAGCTGATGATTGACATAAAGAAGAACCGGAAGGCAATGGATGACGGCGGGAAGCCGAAGGCAATAAAAACCCACTGCAGGAATTTTCCCATACTTCCTGAAATGGTTGACATGTCTTTTTCAGTCTACAATGGCAAAGAGTTTGTTGCTTTTGAGGTGAAGCCAGATATGATTGGACAATACCTCGGTGAATTCGCGTTGACTCGAAAACCAGTCAAACACAGTGCTCCAGGTATTGGTGCAACACGCTCTTCATTGTTCGTGCCAATTAAGTAAGAATGGAATTAAAGTACGCGTTTAATCCGGGAAACAAGGAGAAAACCGCGAAGGCAGTCGGCAGAGACATGAACATATCCCCCAAGGATGCGATAATGATATCCAAGAAAATCCGGGGTATGACGTTGTCTAAGGCGATAAGCTACCTCGAGAAGGTTGTTAACTTAGAGGCTACGATTCCTTACACCCGGTTCCAGATAGGCATAGGCCACCGGCAGGGCAGCGGAAGCAAAATAGCCAAGTACCCCCAGAAGGCCGCAGACGAAATACTCAACGTATTGCGCAGTGTGGAATCCAACGCAACCTACAAGGGTCTTGACTCGGAAAAACTTAAAATAGTGCATGCTGAAGCCCAACGAGGCGTAATCCGCCCGGGCAGGAAGCCGAAAGGCAGGTGGAAGTTGTGGAGGAAACAATTCGTCCACTTTCAAGTTGTTGTGGGAGAAAAATAAAATGGCTATGGAGAAGCATTTCATCCAAGAAGGCATCATAAGGTCGGAGATAGAGAGTTTCCTCCGGCATGAACTAAACAGGGCAGGATACAGCGGAATAAACATACAAAAAACTCCGTTAGCCACACGAGTCATACTATACGTGGAAAAACCGCCCCTCGTTATCGGCAAAAAAGGAAAGCGAATAAATCAGCTTACCACAACGCTTAAAGAAAAATACGGCGTAGAGAACCCGTCCATCGACGTCCAGCGCATAGAACAACCTTCACTAGATCCTAACATAATAGCACGGAGAATAGCGGTCGCCCTAGAACGCGGCATGAACCGCCGGCGCGTAGCATACAAGGCTCTTAGGGCGGTTATGGGTTCTGGCGCTAGGGGTGTGGAAATAATATTGGCGGGTAAGATTATCGGCAAGGGTGGGCGTGCTCGGGTCGAGAAGTATGCGTATGGTTACATGAAGAAGTCTGGCGACTCAACAAAGCTCGTGTCTGTTGGGCGTATTCAGGCTTACCTTAAGGCTGGCGTAATAGGCGTCACTGTAAAGATTGTTCCGCCTAATGTCATTTTCCCAGACCAGATTAGTGTGTTAAAACCCAGTGAACCAGCTGAGGCCACATCCGTTGTTTCATCTCCTGTCGCTGCGTCTGAAGCGGTCGCTGAAGGTGTTTTGACGGCTGAGGCATCAGAGAAGAAGGCTTCCCGAAAGAAGTCGGAGAAAAAGGCGGAAAAAAAGTCGTCTGAGGGGTCGAAGGAGGCGAAACTTAGGAAAAAGAAGCCTGTTGCTGAAAAATCAGAAAAAACACCGGAAGAGACGCATACGGAGGACAAAAGCAGGACGGTCGAATAGCTTTAAATACGCTCGAAGACAATAATATTACCCTAAAAACAAGCAAGATGGCTGTATTACGCAAACAGGAAATACGGGAGATGGGGCCGGAGGAACGGGAAAAACAGCTGTCAGAATTACGAAAACGCCTTATGAAAATAAAAGGTGGGTTAGCTTCAGGCGGCATCCCAGAGGATGTCGGCAAGGCGAGAGAAATAAAGAAAACAATAGCAAAAATTTTAACAATACAAGGAGGAAAAAAGTAGAGAGATGAATTGTCCTAAATGTGGGCTACCGGAAGAACTCTGCGTGTGCGAGGACATCGTCCGAGGCGTTCAGAGAATCCGAGTGCGCACAGACAAGCGCAGGTACGGTAAGTATGTTACCGTTGTCGAGGGTTTTGAGGGCGCGGACTTAAACAAGATATCAAAGGAATTAAAGAGGAATCTAGCGTGTGGTGGTACCTCCAAGGACGGGAAAATAGAGTTGCAGGGCAACCATGCTAGCAAAGTCAGGGAAGTCCTCGTGAAAATGGGCTTTTCAGAGGACATGATTGACTAACTTCCTCAAAATCCTTTTAAATGATAACCCCCCATAACATACTCCGTCATGAGCTGATTGGCCTTAGGGTGGATATAGTGGAGGCTACTCACAGGGGATATGTGTGTAGCGGAAAAATAGTAGACGAGACGAAAAATACGATAAAAATACGGCTTGAGGGAGGGATGGAAAAAACCTTACCTAAAGACTGTATTGCGTTAAAAATAACGTTGCCCGACGAAACCGTCGTGCGGGTTGACGGCAAACTACTGGTCGCAAGACCAGAGGAAAGATTAAAAAAAAGAATTAGAATACGGTTTTAATATGGCAAAAAAATGCGAGGACGCTAAATGTCCAAAACACGGGACCTTGGCCACACGAGGAGTTGTGCTTGAAGGAGTCGTAGCATCAGACAAGATGCATGGCACCGTCGTAGTCCAGAGAGACTACTACGTGAAGTCCGGAAAATACGAGCGATACCTGCGCTCCAAGTCCAGGATTCCCGCGCACAATCCGCAGTGCATTAACGCAAAAGTCGGGGACAAAGTCAGGATTATGGAATGCAGGCGGCTGAGCAAGACCGTGAACTTTGTCATCACAGAAAAACTTTCACCAGAATCTACTAAAAAAGAATAAACAATAGTCGATTGAAATGGCAAAACCACTTGGAGGGTTGACGAAAAACCTCCCCCTCGGCAAGGCAGTCACGGCTAAAATAACCCGCAGCATACCTGTTGGCGCGCGGTTGGTTTGCGCTGACAATAGCGGGGCGAAGGAGATTGAGGTAATCGCTGTGAGGGGGTTTAAGGGCGTGCTTAATCGTCTTCCTTCAGCCGGCGTCGGTGACTTAGTCATCGCTTCAGTCAAAAAAGGCAAGCCCGAGCTCCGGAAGCAGGTGGTTTTGGCTGTAATAGTGCGGCAAAAGAAGGCGTACACGAGATATAATGGCGCCAAAATAAGGTTCGAGGACAACGCTGCGATATTGATTTCCGAGGAGGGTGTCCCGCGGGGTACTGAGATTAAGGGGCCTATAGCCCGGGAGGTAACGGAGCGTTGGATGAAGATAGGTTCAATAGCAAGTATAGTAATCTAAAATGTCAGTAAAATCAAGCAAGCCAAGGAAGCAGAGGAAGTGGCGGGCAACACTACCCCTGCATGAGCGGAAGAGTTTAGTTTCGGCATCACTCTCCAAAGAGTTGCGTTCAAAATATCATAGGCGCTCTCTTTCAGTCAGGAAAGGCGACACCGTTAAGGTGTTGAGAGGGCAATTCAAGGGCGTTAGTGGCATAGTTTTGGGCGTTGACTTGAAGCAAGGCAGGCTTTTGATTGAGGGAGTAACCGTCAAGAAGGCTGATGGAACCGATGTGGAACGCGCTCTAGCGGCCTCTAATGTGGTTATAACTGACGTGTTTTTGGAGGACAAGGAGCGGAGAGTGTTGTTGGAGCGTAATGTGAAGTAAAAATGGCTCATATTAAACGTATTGCAGTAGGTTATGGGAAGGAAAAATATTGGGTTGTTAGGCCTAATGCCGGAGCTCACAAGCTTGATGAGAGTATCCCGCTGTTGGTTTTAATCCGGGATGTTCTTGGTTATGCGGACACTGCTAGGGAGTCTAAAAAGATTGTTAATGAGGGTTTGGTTTTAGTTGACAAGCAGCCTAGGTTAGAGTGCAGTTACGGCGTTGGCTTGATGGATGTTGTGGAAATACCTAAATTAAAGAAGTTTTTTAGGGTTATGGCGTCACCGAAGGGGCTCGTGTTGAAGGAGATAAGCGAGAAGGAGTCTCACGTGAAGTTATGCAAGATTGTCGGGAAAACCATCCTGCAAAAGGGCTTGACGCAGCTGCACCTTCATGATGGGACGAACATGACCGTTGATAAAGACGAGTGTAAGGTAAACGACACTCTAGTAATCGACTTAACAACAAGGAAAATATCCGGCACCATCGAATTTGCCAAAGGAAACATAGGTTTGGTTGTTCGAGGGAGAAACAGCGGCGTTTCAGACAAAATAACCGAGGTTGTCAGTGGGACTGCAACTCGGAAGTCCCTCACGAAATTAGGTAATGTTCACACGCTGACTGAATACGTTTTCGTTGTCGGCAAAGATAAACCACTGGTGCCTACATAAAATGGAATACTCTAACCCCCTGCGGAAACCCCGCATAGAAAAAGTTGTCGTGAACATAGGCGTGGGCGAGTCCGGAGAAAAACTAGGCAAAGCAGAAAAACTTTTGGAGCTTTTGACATCAAGAAAGCCGGTTCGTACAATATCCACGCGCAAGATTCCTGCGTGGGATCTTAAGAAGGGGGAGCCTATAGGCTGCAAGGTGACTCTTCGGGGCAAACCCGCCGAAGAATTCATAATACGTGTTCTGCCGGCTATTGAAAACAAGATTAAGGATTCTGCCGTGGACAACAGCGGTAACATCTCGTTTGGGATAAACGAGTACATTGACATTCAGGGCGTAAAATACAATCCCGACATAGGTATATTCGGAATGAACATAACGATAACTTTGGAGCGTCCGGGTTACAGAGTTAAACGGCGTAAACTACAGAGGTCGAGTATTCCAGTCAAAAATAATATACGCAAGGAAGAGGCACTAGCCCTGTTAAAAGAAAAGTTTGGTGTTGACGTTGAATAAAAGAAACAGTAAATGGGACTCTAGAAATCTGGCCTGCGTGGTGTGCGGAAACAATCGGGGTTTGATTCACAAGTATGGCCTACACATATGCCGCAGGTGCTTCAGAGAGACTGCTGCAAGCATAGGATTCAAAAAATTCGTTTAAAATGGACGTCAAGTTGTTTGGTAAATGGGATTTCAACGGCGTTGAAGTCAAGGACGAATGGGCCAAGAAGTACATCTCCCTTGACCCAGTGTACATGCCAGTCACAGCCGGAAGACTGACGGGACAGCAGTTCAGCAAGTCAAAGATGAACATCGTTGAACGGCTCGTCAACAGAATGATGCGCTCTGGTCAAGGCACGAAAAAGGTTGCGGGCCGCTACATACGTGGCGGAGGCAACACTGGCAAAAAACAGAATGCGATAAAAATCGTGAAGAAAGCCTTCGAAATAGTTGAAAAAAGAACCAAGTCTAATCCAATACAAGTTTTCGTGAACGCTCTGTTGAATGCGGGTCCGAGGGAGGAGACCACTGTAATCATATACGGTGGAATAAGATACCACAAGGCAGTAGACGTTTCCGCGCAGAGGAGGGTTGACTTCGCCCTAAAGTACATATCTTTAGGAGCGTTTGCGACGGCTTTTAAGTCACCGAAGCCTATCGAAGAGTGTCTTGCAGACGAAATCGTGTGGGCTGCTAATTCTGACGTGAAGAGTTATGCGATTCAACGTAAAGAAGAGACTGAGCGTATCTCTAAGTCTGCGAGGTAAGCTTAAAAATGGGTCGTGCTGAAAAAATTCTGGAAAACATAAAGACTTTGGTCGATAAGCCGGAGTACATACGGAACATGGGCATTGTAGCCCACATCGACCACGGCAAAACAACATTAAGCGACAGCCTGTTGGCCAACGCCGGATTGATTTCAAAGGACATGGCCGGCAAACAGCTGGCGTTAGACTTCCACGAAGACGAGCAGCAGAGGGGCATAACCATAAAC
>CAZKCF010000021.1:0-9244 GCA_964551365.1 uncultured archaeon | reverse complement strand
CTACTGCACAGTCCACGCTGTCTTGGCTTTGAGGGAGCGCGGCTACGAGGCTATCATAATCAACAACAACCCTGAGACTGTTTCCACAGACTTCGACACATCGGACAAGCTTTATTTTGAGCCCATAACTCTTGAGGACGTGTTGAACGTGGTCGAGGTCGAGAAGAAGAATCTTGAGGGGGTGATGGTGCAGTTCGGCGGCCAGACTGCGATAAACATGGTCAAGGCCCTGCAGGACCACGGCGTGAAGATACTCGGCACGTCGCCTGAAAACATCGACCGGGCTGAAGACCGGGGCCTGTTTGGCGAAGGATTAACCAAGCTGGGGATACCGTCACCCAAGTGGGCTGTCGCAAACTCTTTCGCCGAAGCGATAAGCAGAGCCCGAGAGATAGGTTACCCGCTGCTTGTCAGACCCAGCTATGTCCTCAGCGGCCAGTCTATGAGAATAATATTCAGCGAAGAAGAATTGAAGACGTTCGTCGACGACGCAATGGAGGCGTCTCCAACACAACAGATTCTGTTAGACAGGTTCCTTGAAGACGCTGTGGAAATAGACGTGGACGCAGTATCCGACGGAGAAAAAACTTACATAGGCGGCATCATGGAGCACATCGAGGAAGCCGGCATACACTCCGGAGACTCCGCGTGCGTCATACCCCACCAGACGCTGTCCAAGGAGACTGTAGACACGGTCGTAAAATACACGAAAGCGATGGTGAAAGAATTCGGCGTGAAAGGACTAATCAACATACAATACGCAGTCAAAGACGGCAAAGTATTCGTCCTCGAAGCAAACCCACGGGCATCGCGCACAGTACCGTTTGTTTCCAAGGCGACTGGAGTCCCGTTGGCGAAGATTGCCGCCCGCGTAACGCTCGGCGAAAAACTCGACGACCTCATCACCGACTTTGAGAGGTACCATAAAATGAAGTATGTTTCGGTCAAGGAGGTTGTGCTGCCGTTCGACAAACTGAGGATAGACCCCATATTGGGGCCTGAAATGCGCTCCACAGGCGAGACGATGGGCATCGCAGACAACTTCGGCGAAGCCTTCTACAAGGCAATGTACGGCGCGGACATGAGCCTGCCGTTGGAGGGTAACGTGTTCATAAGCGTTTGCGACCGAGACAAGGAAAAGATTGTCGAAGTGGCGGCGTCTTTCAGCAAAATGGGTTTCAAGATTATTGCGACGCTTGGGACGCACAGGAAACTGAACGAAGCCGGCGTGCCGTCAGAAAGAGTCCTAAAAATAAGCGAAGGCTCTCCAAACATTGTTGAAATGATTTCCAAACGGGAAGTCGACCTCATAATAGACACCCCCAGCCGCGGCATGGAAGCTCGAGAAGACGGCAAACTCATACGCACCAGCGCAGTAAACTACAGCATACCCTACATTACGACCATCACTGGCGCGCGGGCGGCTGTGCAAGCCATCTCGTCGGTTAAGAACAAGAAGCTTTCAGTCAAATCACTCAACGAATACCACAACACGTGACCATGTTTTTTTCCCACGTGAGCCTAAGCTGCGACCTTATATACCCTTCGTGCTGATAATTAAACGCTATGAAAGCGCTGGTCGTGTATTATTCTCTCTCCGGAAAAACCGAGTTCATAGCCAACGTTATTGCGTCCGAACTTAACGCGGACGTTGAGCGCATACGGTTGGTGAGCGAATACAAGCCGGTTGATATGAAAAAAATCAGGCTCAAGGACTTGATTCAACTGTTTTCCATGATATTGGGGGCTTCGCTCAACAAGACGCCTCCCATAAGGGCGATGAAGTATTCGCTCAAAGACTACGACTATGTTTTTGTAGGAACGCCCGTGTGGGCTGGCAGAAGCGCTCCGCCGGTCAACACGTTCATATCCCAGTCTAGGTTCAACGGCAAGGTGGTCATGTTGTTTGCTTCGTGCGATGATGAAGTCAGCGGAGACAACGCCCTTAAGCTGGTGAAAAACGAGGTCATGAGTAAGGGGGGTATTGTCATGCACACGAAGGCTGTTAAGCTGACGGACATCAAGAGCGAGAAGGTTGTTGAATCCATTCGGAGCCTGGCTCACCTGTAGTCTGGAGCAAAAAAAATGAAGTACGTGCGGAAAATCTCGAGAGCGGAGGCCGAATGCGACTTCATCCTAATAAGCAAGCAAAAACGCGGGATGTTCCCCCCACCCGGCAGACGTTTTAGCATATATCATCGTCGCAGCAGACTGCATGTGGTTGTTGAGGAAGTGCCATGCCAGTGCGTGGGCTCAGACAAACCGCACGTCCACTACCACCTGCATGCTCCAGTCGCCTTAATGAAAGGAGACGTCGTTCAGATAACAAAAGAAGGCGGAAAATACACGCTCACTGTGAAACCCTAGACACTATTTGACGAGGTGAAGCAGTATAGCGTTCTGCGCGTGCATCCTGTTTTCAGCTTGGTCGAACACCACTGAATTCTGGCTGTCAATCACGTCGTCTGTGATTTCAACTCCCCTGTGGGCTGGGAGGCAGTGCATTATGATGCAATCTTTCTTAGCGTTCGAAAGCAGTCTCCTGTTCAGCTGGTACTGTCTGAACGTCTTCTCCCGGGCTTCCTTCTGTTTTTCGTCGCCCATGCTAACCCACACGTCAGTGTAAAGCACGTCAGCATCTTTCGCGGCTTTAATCGGATTTCGTTCTATTGTCGGGTTACCCAGCTTCGGGTCGTATCCACTCGGACACGATACCGTGAAATCCAAGCCCATGACTTCGGCTGCCAAAGCAAGCGAGTTGCAGACGTTGTTGCCGTCTCCGACATACACTATCCTCCCATCTAGTTTGCCGTTCTCCTTCATAGTAAACAAGTCGGCCATAATCTGGCACGGGTGCTCTAAATCAGAGAGTCCGTTTATGACCGGGACAGTAGCGTACTCCGCCAAATCCACGACCGTCTTGTGGGAGAAAACGCGCGCCATGATAGCGTCACAGTATCTTGAAAGCGTTCTCGCGGTGTCGGCTACGGTCTCGCCGCGTGAAATCTGCGAGGACTCTGAACTGAAGTATATTGCGTGGCCTCCCATACGGGTCACGCCCGCCTCAAAGCTGACTCTCGTGCGCGTTGAAGGTTTTTCGAAAAGCATTAGGAGTGTCTTGCCTTCAAGGCTTTTGTTGTACTTTCGCGGCTTGGTTTTTATTTTCTGGGATTCAGTTAGCAGCCGGTCTATGTCCCTCCTGCTGAGGTCTCTCATAGACAAAAGATGCCGGACCATAGATACTACTTCAACCTGCATATATATAAGTTGCTGCTAAATTATTAGTAGGATGAAGTGGGAGAAGAAGGACATTATTTCTATAAAAGAATTCAGCAGAAGTGAAATCGAGTTCGTGCTGCAGAAGTCTGCTATTATGGAGAAGATTATGCACAAGAGTGCGACGAGTTCTCTTCTCAGTGGCAGGATTATGGCTAGCCTGTTTTTCGAGCCTTCGACGAGGACTAGGTTGTCGTTCAATTCGGCGATGTATCGTCTGGGCGGGAACGTCATAGGTTTCGCTCAATCCACGGGCACGTCTGTCGAAAAGGGGGAGACGATACTTGACACCGCCAAGATGGCTGAAGGTTACTCTGACTTGATAGTCATACGAAACCCGCTTGAGGGTTCAGTTCGCTTTGTTTCAGAGCACGTTAAAGTCCCTGTGATAAATGCCGGCGATGGAGCGAACCAGCATCCTACCCAAACGCTTCTCGACTTGTACACCATGCAAAAGGAGTTCGGCGGAATAGACGGCCTCAGGATTTGCCTGCTCGGTGACCTAAAGTACGGCAGAGCCATACACTCGCTTGCCGAAGCCCTGAAGCAGTTTAACGTGGAGTTGAAGCTGATTTCGCCGCCGGAGCTTCGGATGCCCAGCAGGATAACCCAAGACCTCGTTGAATTGGGCGTTGACGTCAACGAAACCAGCAAACTGGACTTAAGCGACTGCGACGTGATTTACGCCACGCGAATACAGAAAGAGCGTTTCCCCGACCCCCAAGAGTACGAGAGCGTTAAAGACGCATTCATACTCAACAAGGAGATACTGCCCCAGCTTAAGGAAAACGCGATCATACTCCACCCGCTCCCCAGAATCAACGAAATACAGCCTGAAATAGACGAAACAAAATACGCGAGATACTTCGAGCAGGCGCGAAACGGAATACCCGTGCGTATGGCGCTCTTGTGTCTGCTGCTCAACAAAAAGTTTTGGTAGAATGGCCCGTAAAACAAGCAAGAAGGAAAGCAAGAAGATACTGAGGGTGATGCGCATAAAAAACGGTGTTGTGATAGACCACATCACGGCCGGCAAGTCCCCTGAAGTCCTGAATGTTTTGGGGATTGATGAAGACTTCACCGACACGGTTACGATAGCGATGAATGTTCCGAGCAGCATTTACGGGAAGAAGGACATCGTGAAGGTGGAGAACCGGGACTTGAATGCATCAGAATTGAATCAGATAGCGCTCATAGCGCCTAATGCCACGATAAACAACATAGTGGAGTATAAGGTCGTTAGGAAGGAGACTGTGCGGCTTCCTGAGACGATTGTGGGCAGTATAAGGTGCTCTAACCCCAAGTGCATCACAAATAAGGAGCGTGAGCCGGTTCAGTCTGTTTTCATGGTAAAACAGGCTAAGCCTCTTGTTCTAATCTGCAAGTACTGTGAACGCAGTTTGATATAAAAAAAGTTTAAAACCCGACTTAAACATTACTTTAAGTCAGGCTGCATGTACTCCGAGATTAATTAGCAACGCCTAAACGAAGAATATCCAGTACAATAGGATTACGACTGCTATGACCATCCCGATGACGGTCATCGTCTCCTTACGCCGTTCTTCGTCTCCTCCTGCTCCGGCTGTTGCTATTTTCTCTTCTTCTGCCATAGTATTATCTAATAAGATTGGAATATATAAATATGCCGCGCGCGAAACAGGTGACTGTAGCCTCGGTAATCCAGCTTAGGGGCGGTGAATTCAAGTCAATAAGGCGTCAGCTTGATGGGGGTGGTTTCTCATTTTTCGAGAAAAGAGGCATGATCTTTCAGGCTAAGGTGGATGGGACTACCGTAAACCTTTATCCTAGCGGAAAGCTTATGGTGCAGGGGAATCCCATAACTTTGGCGTTGGAAAGCGGTGTTGTGCCTCACGTTGGGACTGATGAAGCCGGCAAGGGCGATTTTTTCGGGTATCTTGTTGTTGCGGGGGTCTACGTGGACTCTGATACTGAGCCGCTGTTGAGGGCTTTGGGCGTTCGTGACTCAAAGGAGGTTTCTGATGACGAGGCGGTTAAGCTGGCTGCTAGGGTGACTGAATTGTGTCCGCACGATGTGGTCAAAATATCTCCTGGAAAGTATAATCAACTTTACGGCGAATTGAAGAACCTGAACCGGCTGCTTGCTTGGGCTCACGCCCGCGTGATAGAAAACATGCTGTCTAAGGTGTCTTGCGGGCTTGTTGTGTCAGACCAGTTCGGTGACAGACGCTTCCTTGAGGAAAGGCTGATGTCTCTCGGGCGGAAAGCCGAGCTGGTGCAGAAACCTCATGCTGAAGAAGACACTGCTGTAGCGGCAGCGTCCTTAGTCGCAAGAAGTGTGTTCCTCATGACACTGAAATCTCTTTCAGCAAAATATGGCGTGGCTCTGCCGAAGGGTTCTGTGAACGTCTTCAACGCGGCAAGGGAGATGACAAAAAAACATGGCGCATCATCATTGGAGGACGTAGCCAAAACGCAGTTTAAGGTCGCTAAGCGGCTCTAAAACCGTATTTCTGAGTTAAGCTCATTTATCGCCTTCACCGCAGCGCCGGCGTAATCGTCTGTCCCATAGCGCTCGTACGCGTAGTTTATGCCGGACGAGCTGTTTATCCTGTGCATGAACAATTCGTTGCCAGTCTCCTTAAGGCCTTCAATAATATCCTTGGCCGAGCCGCCTTGCGCCCCGACTCCGGGAATAAGCAGCGGAACCTCCTGGCCTGAGCCGACGAAGAACCTTGAAAGCGCCCTAAATTCTTTGAGTGACGTCGCCCCGACTACTGCGCCAACGCATCCCGGAGTCATGCGGCTCCAGTCGACTATCCGCTCAGCAACTTTTATGTAAATTGGGTTGTCGCCGGCCTTCAGGTTCTGTATCTCCACAGCGCCTTTGTTTGAAGTTCGCGCGAGTATGTAGACGCCTTTGTCTCGGTCGGAGTACTTGAGGAAGGGTTCGATGCTGTCTGTGCCTAGGTATGGCGACAACGTTACCGCATCCGCGTTCCAGAACTCAAACACTTCTCTTGCGTAGGCTTCGCTCGTCTTTCCGATGTCGCCGCGTTTTGCGTCAAGTATGACCGGAATAGCTTTCGTCTGATGCATTTCTATGCAATCCTTCAGCGCCCGCAGGCCGTCGAAGCCGTATTGCGCGAAAAAGGCGTAGTTTGGTTTTACTGCTGCGGGGACTACGCCTTCGGTTATCATCGCCTCAAGTATGTTTGAGTAGAATTTCGTTATCTTGTCTTCTGTCGTCTTTGCTTTCACGGGAATCTTTTCGAGCGTTGGGTCTAATCCCATGCATACTATGCTCCTCACTTCCGTGGCCTTGTGCTCAAGGTTTTCCATGAAGCTCATTTTTTCGGCCTCCATTCGTCTGGGTTGCTTAAATAGCTTAACACGTCATTATATTCTCTTTCGTCAATAATACCCTTTTTTTGGGTGTAGTCAAGGAGTTCCCTCAACGTTATGAGTGAATGCAATCTCACGTTCATCTTCTTGAGGACTTCTCCCCCGCCCTGCTCTCGATCCACTACGACAAGCGCGTCGTCCACCACGCTGCCTGCGTCGCGTATCGCCTCTATGAACGTGGCTTTGGAGCCGCCATCTGTTATCATGTCGTCGACTAAAACAGCCTTCTGCCCTCCCCCAATGAAGCCTTCTATCCGGGAGTCTGTGCCGTAGCCTTTAGACATCTTCCTCACGTAAACCATCGGAATCCCCGTCTTGTTGGACAAAACCGCGGCCAACGCTATGCCCGCTGTCTCAGCGCCGGCTATGATGTCCGGCTTTATCTTAAAGAGCATCTTCTTCATCTCTTCGACTACAGCGTCCATCGACTTCGGGGTTGATGGCAGCACTCTGACGTCAACGTAGATTGGACCCTGTTTTCCTGAAACATACTTGAACAACCCGAATTTCAGGATTCTGGCTTCACACAAAGCTTCCGCAATCTTGTTGTTCATGCAATCACCACTTCGCTCGCAGTTATGTTATTTACTCCTTCATCCTCAAAAATCACTCTGCCGTTCACCAACGTCATGACAGGCCATCCCCTAAGCTTGATTCCGTTGAATGGAGTCCACTTACATTTCGTGAAAAGCCTGTCTTCGTCTACCCGCCGCTCTGTTTTAAGGTCAATTAACGTCAAGTCAGCGTCAAACCCCTCTTTCACAAAACCCTTACCAATTATCCTGAAAACGCGCGCAGGATTTTCCGAAACAAGCTCGACAAGCCTGTTGAACGCAATCCTGCCTTCGTTCACGGCATTCAACATCAAAGGCAGCGTAGTCTCCAAACCCGGCACACCCGACGGAGCCCTCCAATAATCCTCCTCCTTCTCGCTCCTGAGGTGTGGCGCATGGTCTGAGGCGATTAAGTCCACATCCCTCTCAAGCGCGTTCCATAGTGTAGCAGCGTCTCGTTTAGACTTCAATGAAGGGTTGGTTTTGCCGTAGTTTCCAAGACGCTTCAAGTCCCATTCGGTCAGAAACAGATGGTGCGGCGTAACCTCGAATGATACTTGCTGGTTTTTTTTCTTGACTTCAGCTAAGAGGGGTATTTCCTCTAACGTGCTGACGTGACACAAGTGCATCCTGTTTCCGACTTCAACCGCAGCCTTCAAGACTTTTGAGGTTGCTTTCACGGCGCATTTGTTGTCCCTAACCTTAGAGTGCATCACAGGGTCGTTCAAGCCGCGTGCCTTCAGTTTACGGGCGTTCAAGTCTATGGTCTCCTGGTCTTCAGCGTGGACTGTCGCGACTGTGCGCCTATCCTTAACGCACTTGAACACTGCCTCCAGTGTCTTGTCGTCCGCAATCGTCATGTCTCCAATCGACTTGCACATGAAAACCTTGACTGAAGCAATGTTCTTCGCGCAAGATATTTCATCCATGTTTGTTGGAGTCGCGCCCAAGTGGAACCCGAAGTTTACGACGCTTTTTCTAGCGGCCATCTTCCTGCGCAATTCAAGCATTTTCTGTGAAGTGTTGGGCGGCTTCGTGTTCGGCATGCTGAGTATTGTCGTGACTCCTCCTGCTGCCGCAGCGCTCGATCCTGTGAGCCAGTCTTCTTTTTCTTCCATCCCCTCGCGGATGTGTACGTGGGCGTCAATCATGCCCGGCATCACGTATTTTCCTCTCGCGTTTATAGTTTCGTCAGCCTTCGGCAGGCTGGGGTTTTTTGCTATGGCCACTATTTTACCGGCGTCCACGGCTATGCCCGCGTCTATTATCCCTGTAGAGCACACTATCCTGCAGTCTTTTATGCACAAGTCAATCATCTTCCAAAGGATGCTTTAGAGCCGGACGCGTCTCTCGTGTACTCGCCGAACTCAGTATTCAAAAGCTCTTTCGCGTCAAACACAGGACCGTCCTTGCACACAAGCAAGTCTCTGAGGCAGCATGAACCGCATACTCCGACGCCGCATTTCATGTACCTCTCAAGACTCAGCTGGCATGAAATCCGTCGGCTTAACGCAATATCCATGACGCGCTTCATCATCGGCTCGGGCCCGCACGAGTATATTTGGTCGAATTTCCGCGACTCTGCTAGCTCAGTCAAGACGTCTGTTGGAAAACATTTCCTGCAGTATGAGCCGTCGTCTGTCGTGAAAAATACTTCACCCAAACCTTCAAGGCGTTTTTTGAACAACAAATCAGACTTCGTCCTGAAGCCCGCGATTATCGTCTTCTCAGCTTTAAGCCCTTCAATAAGCGGCATCAGTGGCGCAAGGCCCACGCCGCCTGCGACAAAGCAGACTCGTCTGCCGTTTTTCGTGAAGCCCCTGCCGTATGGGCCCCGCAAACCGATTAAGTCGCCTTCCCTGAGTGAGAACATTTTTTCTGTGAACGGGCCTACCTTTCTCACGAGGAAGCCTGCGTCACCTTTCACTCCGGCAAAACTGAACGGCTTCTCGTCAACCCATGGGATCCACAGCATGGCAAACTGCCCTGGCGCTGCGTCAACACGCGTGTCCAGTATGAACGTCCTGCAC
>CAZKCF010000020.1:2040-9567 GCA_964551365.1 uncultured archaeon | reverse complement strand
ATCCTAATGTCATTCCTTTTTAGGCTAAGGTCGGTTAAGAGAGACTACCGTACCCTATCCTTGATTAGTGTGAGTGGTTTGTTGTATACGTTAGGTAGTGGCGTAGTATGGTTTGTTTTGCCAATTTTGGCTGAACGGTTGTTTAAGGATTTGATGATTGTGGGCTTGTTGATTGCAGTCCCGAATATTGTATGCCTGTTTTTTGACATACCTGTGGGCGATTTTTCAGATCGCGTAGGCCGTAAGAAGCTTTTTATCGGAGGTTTGATTGCGATGTCTTTGCTGGGCCTAATGTTACCTTCAGTCACAACGTTAATGCGATTTGTTGTGTTCATGGCGCTGCTGGGGGTTGCTGATTTAAGTGTTATACTGCCCGCTAGGGCGTATATCATGGACATTGCACCGAAGGAAAAGACTTCTGAATTCTTTGGCATATTCGAGGCAGCAGGTCAGACAGGATTCGCTATCGCGCCTGTAGTTGGGGGGTATTTGATTGCAGACAGGTTTAGTGTGGGAATTCCTAATGCAGGGATTTTTTTCTCTTTGATGGTGTTGGTTTCGGCGTTGATTTTACTGCTTGTTAAAGAAACTGTTGGCGGGGGAAAATCAACTTTCGTAAGCATAAAATACACCATCATGAAAGACAAAGTATTCCTGAAAAGCCTGCTGGATTATCAAGACCTTTATTACGCTGGGCGGCCATATTGTTGTCTACGTTTATCATGGTTTTTATTGACGGGATAGTTTGGGCGTTCGAGCCGTTGTACACTACGCTGGGCGTCAGCACAGCGATGGTGGGCTTAATCCTCTCAATGTTTGTTGTGCCGTATATTCTGTTTGAAGTGCCTGCGGGGTTTATCGCAGACAAGATGGGAAAAATAAAGGTGTTCGTAGTAGGTTTGATTATCGCAGGAGTCTTTCTCGTAGTATTCGGTTCCACACAGGATCCTAAGAGACTATTTGCATCAGCATTTTTAGCAACCACCGGCTTGGCTTTCGCACGGCCTGCGATGGACGGTTTTCTGACAGACATCTCAGCCAAGAAAGACAGGGGCAGTATTGTCGGCGTGTGGGACACAGCCAAAGACGCCGCGTATATAGTAAGCCCCATAGTCGGCGGATTTATCGGCCACTTATACGGCATTAAAATGGTTTTCGCGCTAACGGGGAGCCTATTAATCGCCGCTATACCACTGCTGTATTTAGCTATCAGAAGAAGCAACTTAAACCAAGTGTGAGTTACGTTAGTCTGCTTCCTCTGAGACAAAAATTCTTGAGCGACGTGGAGAAGATGGCTCTGGGGTAAAAAAACGGCTGGTTTTTTATCGGACCTATTGTTTAAGGCAAAAACCCGCGGGAGACCATCGAGTCAACAACGTTTTTCACCGCAATCATGTGCGCTGCAGTGCGCATGTCAACGCCTTTTTCCTTCGAGAGCGCGAGGACGCTGTTGAATGTTTTGTCCATCCTTCGTTTGAGTCTTTCGTTGACTTCCTCGAACGTGAACTGCTCGAGCTGTGCGCTCTGGCTCATTTCAAGGTAGGATACTACGACTCCGCCTCCGTTGCAGAGTATGTCGGGTATTATGAAGACGCCTCTTTTGGACAGCATGTCGGAGGCTTCTACTGTGGTGGGGCCGTTTGCTGCTTCGGCGATTATTTTCGCTTTTATTTTGCCGGCGTTGTCTCGCGTTATCTGGTTTTCAGTCGCGGCTGGAACCAGTATGTCGCATTGCAATTCAAGCAGGTCTTTGTTTGAGATTGATGTTCCGCCGGGGAATCCCTTGACGGTCTTGTGTTTTTTCACCCACTCTTTTAGTTTGGCCGTATCAAGGCCCTGCGGATTGTATACGCCGCCTTCAACGTCGCTTACTGCAGTCACTTTGACTTTGTCTTGGGCTAGGTAGTCTACTGTGGACTGTCCGACATTGCCGTAACCCTGCACGACCGCTGTTGCTTGGTCTAGTTTTATGCCCAAGTGTTTGGCTGCGGACTCGATTGTGTCCACTACGCCTCGGCCCGTGGCGCCAGTGCGTCCGGCGATTCCTCCGATGGAAAGTGGTCTTGCGGTCGCCACCACGTCGGTCACGAGTGATCTTCCTGCAGGCCAGCTGAAGGCGTCTTGCATGTAGCCCATGTCAACTTCGTTCGTGCCTATGTCGGGGGCCAAGACGTCTTTCTGCGGTCCAACGTCGTTTGATATGAAGCGGACGTACTCCCTCATTATTGTTTCGCGGTCTTCAGGATGATACTTCGACAAATTCGCCCTAATCCCGCCTTTCGCGCCTCCGAGAGGAAGCTCATGCAGCGCGCACTTCCACGTCATGTCCATCCCAAGGCCTTTGACGTCTTCTAGTGTGACGGACTCCATTGCGCGGACTCCGCCTTTGAAGGGTCCTCTCGCGTCGTTGTATTGTACTCGCCAGGCTTTTATTGGGGCGTCTAGTTCTCCGTGTTTTAGCTTGGGTGCTAGTGACACTTCTATTATTCTCCGGGGTTCGCTGAGTTTTAGTCTAACGAGTTTGTCCAAGCCCAGGAGGTCTGCTGTGCGGTGGAATTGTTCTTGAGCTTCGGTCCAGATGCTTTTCTTTTGAGGGGACAACGTTTCAGGCAGGCTTTCAACAGGTATTGCGGCATGTTTTTCAGAAGGCGTTTTGACTTTGTTTGCGGCCATTGTAGATATAATAGCACAGTCTGGAATTAAATAGCTATAGTTCGCCCAGTTTTTCGATTAGATCGGTTGTTTTTTTGTTGGCGATTTTGTAGTACACGAGTTTTCCTCGCGCGTAGTTTTCTATGACTCCGTTGTCTTTGAGTTTCGCGAGATGTTGGCTTATGTTGGGCTGGCTTCTGCCGAGTATCTCGGCTAGGACGCAAACGCACAGGTCTTTTTCGCAGAGTAGTTTCAGTATCTGCAGGCGGGTGGGGTGGGACACGAGCTTCATCACTCGGGTGGTTTCCTTAAGCTGTTTTTCAGAGAACAGCTTTTTGTTCAACTGGGGCATATATTTTAGGCACTTGCATACTTCGTCTTCAGTGAGCGACATTGTTTATGTATTGCTTTTTAAGCTTTAAATTCGTATAATCATATTCGAAAAATCGAATATGAAAAATGACTGACGGAAAAAAACAACTCGGCGTTTTCGAAAAATACCTTACAGTATGGGTGCTATTGTGCATCATCGCCGGAGTGATGGTCGGACAATTCATCCCAACGTTTCCAAAATGGCTCTCAAAATTTGAGTACGCGCATGTTTCCCTGCCGGTAGCCGTACTAATCTGGCTCATGATATACCCCATGATGGTTCAAATAGACTTCAAAAGAGTGCTGGACGTTGGAAAGAAACCGAAGGGAGTGATACTCACCGTAGTCGTAAACTGGGTCATTAAACCATTCACAATGTTCGCTTTCGCATACCTGTTTTTCAAGATAATATTCTCAAGCCTTATAGAGCCAACGCTTGCAGAAGAATACCTTGCGGGCGCAATCCTGCTGGGAGCAGCCCCATGCACTGCCATGGTTTTCGTCTGGAGCTACCTCACAAGAGGCGACCCAAACTACACGCTAGTCCAGGTTTCAGTGAACGACCTGATTATAGTTTTCGCGTACGCGCCCATAGTGATGTTTTTGCTGGGGCTGACGGATATCGTTGTGCCTTATGACACGGTTTTGTTATCGGTTGTGTTGTATGTGGTGATACCGTTGGCTGCGGGGTATGTGTCAAGAAACTATTTATTAACGCGGTTTGGGGGGGAATGGTTTGAGAATTCTTTCATGAGAAAGATGCACGGAGTAACTATTTCCGGCCTGCTTTTGACTCTGGTGATTCTGTTCTCGTTTCAGGGGGAGACAATACTCGAAAATCCGTTCCATATAGTGCTGATTGGAGTGCCGCTTGCAATACAAACTTTTTTCATATTTGCTGTAAGCTATGGGTGGGCTATCGCATGGAAGCTCCCGCATAATATCGCCGCTCCGGCAGCAATGATTGGGGCGAGTAATTTTTTCGAGCTCGCGGTGGCAGTGGCGATATCCCTCTTCGGTCTTGCATCCGGGGCTGCTTTGGCAACAGTCGTGGGTGTTTTGGAGGAGGTTCCGATAATGTTGATTTTAGTGTCAATAGCGAATAGAACACAAAAATGGTTTTTGTCATAAGGAGGTAACAGCATGGATGAAAAAAGGAGCGTTATAGAACGTATTTTGAGCAAGCTGGACGGAAAACTCGAGGAAAAGTCGAAAAAGAGTGGCTGTTGCTGCTGCGACAAGAAATCGGATGTTGAATCAAAAGATGAAGGGTGTTGCGGCTGATGCTGGAACTTATTTTTGACTGGCTTGTGTATTCCGTCATGGGGCTGCAGAGGAGTTCGGCTGCTGGCGAGGCGGCTTACTTTTTCGCGTATGATTCGGTCAAAATAATTTTGCTCCTCTTTTTTATGATAGCGTTCATTGGCGTGCTGAGGACGTACATACCGCAGGAAAAAATCAGGAAATGGCTTTCAGGCGGCAGCAAATGGCTGGGCTACCTCACTGCAGCGTTGTTCGGGGCGATTACGCCATTCTGCTCCTGCTCTTCGATACCGATATTCATAAGCTTCATGAAAGCCGGCGTGCCGCTGGGGCCAGCGTTCGCGTTCCTTGTGACGTCGCCGCTGATAAACGAGTATTTAGCTGTGCTCATGCTAAGCTTCTTCGGCTGGAAAGTGACGGCGGCGTACGTAATCCTTGGGCTAGCACTCGGCATCGCCTCCGGCGTTCTGATAAATAGAATGAGGATGGACGACCAGATAGTCAGAGACATCGCCTCCCCAAGCGAGAAAACTCCGAACGAAAATTTCGTTGACTTCAAGAGCAGGCTGAGTTATGGGATAAACGAGGCAACAACATTGGTCAAAAAACTTTGGCTGTGGGTTCTTCTCGGGGTGGGAGTAGGCGCGATAATACACGGCTTTGTTCCACAGGAGATGATAGAGGATGTGATGAGCAAGGCGGGCGTGTTTTCCGTGCCGCTGGCTGTGCTGGCGGGCATACCGCTTTACGCCAACTGTAGTGCGATAGTTCCAATAGCTGTGGTGTTGTTTCAGAAGGGTGTGCCGTTGGGGGCGGCGCTTGCTTTTATGATGGCTACGGCCGCGTTGAGTCTGCCGGAGGCTGTGATATTGCGGCGGGCGATGAGGATAAAGCTTATATTATTGTTTTTTGGAACAGTTGGTTTAGGTATTGTGGTGGTAGGGTATTTGTTTAATGTGCTTCAGGTTGTGTTGGTGTAGTTTATTTTATTTTTTCTAGGATTATCACAGGGTATGTTTCTGTGACGCCGTTTATTTTTCCCATTTTTGGGTGAATTCTGTGAGTTCTCATGAGGTTTAAGTTTGATATCAAACCATACTGTTCACGTGTCAGAATTTGTATATAAATCTAAGCCAAAAGAAATAGTATAACGGTGGAAAAAATGAACAAAACCATAGAAAACTTAACCAAGGCGTTCGTCGGAGAAAGCCAAGCAAGAAACAGATACACATTCTATGCAAGTATCGCGAGAAAAGAAGGCTACGAACAAATAGCCGAAATTTTCACGACAACGGCAGACAACGAAAGAGTGCACGCCAAAAAATTCTTCGAGATGCTAAACGAGTTCAAAAAGAAAGACGGTATGAACGAAGTTGCAGTGGAAACAACCGCCCCCATCGCCTTAGGCAGCACTGAAGAAAACCTCAAGGCCGCGGCAGAAGGCGAAAACCACGAGCACACTAAACTTTACCCTCAGTTTGCCGACATCGCGGAAAAAGAAGGATTCACTGAAATCGCAAAAAGAATACGAGCCATCGCCGTGGCAGAAAAACACCACGAAGAGAGATACATAAAACTGCTGGCTGAAGTGCAAAACAAGAGCGTCTTCAAGAAGAAAAAAGACGTATGGTGGGTGTGTAGGGAATGCGGCTACGTCCACCTCGGAAAAGAAGCGCCAGTCAAATGCCCCTCATGCGATCACCCAACGTCATTCTATCAAATCAAGTGCGAAGAGTATTAGTGTGGACAAAAAACCAAGCAGATACAGGTGCAACGTCTGCGGCTACGTCTATGACCCCGCGAAAGGCGAACCAAATACAGGCACCAAACCAGGAACGCCGTTCGAGAAGCTGCCTGAAAGCTGGCTGTGCCCTTTGTGCGGCGTGGGAAAAAACCTCTTTGAGGAGATACATGAGTGACTGAAGGATGATTGTTAGGGAGATAAAGCCGGCCGTATACTCGGTAGGCGCAGTAGACTGGAGTCGGAGGCTTTTTGACGAGCTGATACCACTGCCGGATGGTACAAGCTACAACGCGTATCTCATACGGGGACGGAGGAAGACTGCTCTTATAGACACCGTAGACCCGACTAAAACAGAGGAGCTTCTGGGAAACCTGAAGGAACTGAGTGTGGAAGACATTGACTATGTTGTTTCCAACCACGCTGAACAGGACCATTCGGGAGCAATCCCCGCCGTATTGGAGCACTATCCTATGGCAAAGGTGATTGCAAACCAGAAGTGTAAGGAGCTGCTGGAGGATATGCTAATGGTTCCGGAAAACAAGTTTGTCACAGTAAACGACGGCGAACAAATTTCTCTAGGAGACAAGACACTTGAGTTCATTTTTGCCCCGTGGGTTCACTGGCCTGAAACAATGTTCACTTACTTCAGAGAGGGTAGGATACTGTTCACATGCGATTTCCTCGGCTCGCATCTGGCGACAAGTGACCTTTACGCTGTAGACGAAACGCGAGTTTATGAGTCAGCAAAAAGGTATTACGCTGAGATAATGATGCCGTTTAGGGCAGGCATTAAAGGACACCTTGAGAAGGTGACGGGGTTTGACGTGGATATAATCGCTCCAAGTCACGGACCCATTTACAACAAACCAGAGTTTATTCTAAACGCCTATCGCGACTGGATTTCGGACGACGTTAAAAATGAAGTCATAATCGCCTACGTGTCCATGCACGGGAGCACCCGAAGAATGGTGGACCACTTGGTTGGTGCGTTAATTAAAAGGGGCATTAATGTCAAGCCATTCGACCTATCTAAAACCGACGTTGGAGAACTTGCTATGGCTCTTGTGGACGCTGCGACCATCGTCATCGCATCGCCTACTGTTCTGGCCGGGCCGCACCCGTCAGCCGTGTATGCAACGTACTTGGTCAACGCGTTAAGGCCTAAAGCACGGTTTGCGTCATTAATCGGCTCTTACGGCTGGGGCAGCAGGATGAAAGAGCAAATCGCAGGAATGTTAAGCAATCTTAGGGTTGAAATCCTGAATCCTGTCTTAGTGAAGGGTTATCCAAAGGACGATGACTTAAGGGAACTGGACACGTTAGCTGAAGAAATAACTAAAAAACACTATAGTGTGATAAAAAACATAGGAGTGATTTAAATGGGGGTGAAAAACAGACTGGACGTGTACAAGTGCAACGTCTGCGGCAACATAGTTGAAGTGCTGAACGTCGGAGGCGGCGAACTAGTATGCTGCGGCCAGCCGATGGAACTGCTC
>CAZKCF010000020.1:0-2030 GCA_964551365.1 uncultured archaeon | reverse complement strand
GCTCAAAGAGAAAACAGATGATATGGGGAATGAAAAACACGTTCCAATTATAGAGAAGACCACAACGGGTGTCAAGGTAAAAGTCGGCTCAATCCCCCATCCAATGGAAGACAAACACCACATCCAGTGGATTCAAATTATAGCTGACGGGAAAAACTGCAGAAAGTTCCTAAAGCCCGGAGAAAAACCTGAAACAGAATTTGAAGTAACAGCGAAAAATATTAGCGCAAGAGAGTACTGCAACCTACATGGGCTCTGGAAGTCAACGTAGATGAAACGGCGGGAGTAAAACCCCGCCAATTATTTCAAACACAGCTACTTTCTGAAGTCTTTAGTCCGCCATTCCCACGAGCATTTGGGGCATATGATTACGTCCCTCTTTTCCTTAGAGTCTTTTATCTGAACCAAACCTCTGCCACCGCACCGGTCGCAATTCAAACACTCGAGTATCTTTATCTCAGGCACCATGTCCCAGTTAATCACATTCCGCACAGTGGTCGCCGGAGATGGCGCATGAGTCAACGCACTCTCCAGCGCATATGTCCACGGGCTTTTCTTCTACAGTGCTTTTGGTGACGCAGTATGACGTAGGCTTGCCGGGGTTCTTGCACATTGGGCTTAGGCGTTGTATGTGGACGTCGCCGTGATAGCAGACCCTCTGTTCGACTGGCTCGCCGCAGTCCCTGTTTGACACGCACGTTATGAAGAGCGTTGTCGTGGAAGACGATGACGTTGTTTCAGGAAGGTTTGTAGTCGTCTTGGTAAGCGACGTTGAAGTCACTGGCGAAAGTGTTGTCGTCTGCGCTTCATTTTTGTCGCATATGCGGTTGTTGTTTCGGTCTAGGCAGCAGGTTTCTCCGGCTAGTATGTACGGCGTCGTGCACACCAGCTTGCTTTCGGGAGACGATGCCTCATCGCCTACAGAAAACAGACCGAGTATGTTATCAAGTATGCTTGAAAAAAGGTCGAAAAGCTCGCCCACTATGCCGTCTGAAGCTGCCGTAAAAGACGCTGATAAGAGCAGCAATACCGCAGCCAAAACAAATTTCTTTATCATAGTATACTGTATAGCATCTTAACTTTTTATCCTTTCTTTCGTATTAAGTGACATGATTGTCGCAGACTCTAGCGCCATTATTTCTCTTGCAATAAACTGCATGTCATCAGCACTCGGCGAATTGAATGCCAGCATAGTCGTCACGCCCTCAGTTTACAATGAGGTCATAACGCAGCCCCTGACCACAAAAAGGTTTGCTTTGGAGGCGATGCGTATAGGAAAACTGTTCGACAAAAAAATTATCTCAGTCAAGGAAGTCGATAGGAAAGCCGCAAACGAGATTCTGGACGCAGTCAACTCAGTCTTCGAAGTCAGAGGACGACCACTGAACATAATACACCGCGGCGAAGCAGACGCCGTCACACTGGCGAGAGACGTTAAAGCCGACGCACTGCTTATCGACGAGAGGACTACGCGCCTCTTGATAGAGGACATTCAGGAAGTCAAGAATACTCTTTCTTTTAGGACGGGTAAGAAAATAGAAGTCAACAGGAAAAAGTTTGACGAACTTGGGAGGATGCTCCCGCAAATCCCGGTAATAAGGTCCGCTGAAATAGCAGCGATAGCGTACGAGAAAGGCGTACTCGACAAACAGCTTGAGGCAGGCAGAGGAAACCCCCTGGATGCAGCATTATGTGCGCTGAAGTTTTCCGGCTGCTCTATTTCTTGGGAGGAGATTGAGGAGTACACGCGGCTTATACGCTGATTTCTCTAATGCCTGCCATGGGGTCTCCGCTATCAGAAACGAAGGGCGGTTACCATTCCGTAAGTGGTCTGTACACTGAGTGGTGTAGTCAAGCGACGGCAGATTAAGCCGGTTTGTGGTAACCGATGTCCTCTCTGTTCAGTTTAAGTTATGCGGTTTGTGTTACCTTGGTTTTTGCGGAGTGTTCTATGTATGAGGCAACGTATAGCATTATGCCCCATGTTGCAAGACAGGCAACTACAGGCCAAAGGGAATTGGTAGGTTACC
>CAZKCF010000019.1:1867-9587 GCA_964551365.1 uncultured archaeon | reverse complement strand
AAAGACGCCAGAACCCCAATACCAAGCAGCACAGGCAACGTACCCAAACCAAAAACAAGCAGGTAAATGGCGCCGTAGTACATGCTGCCTGACGCTGCCGCCAGAACATACATCGCCTGAAGCGGGCCGCACGCTATCATCAATCCATTAAGCAGGCCTGTTGCCAGAGGCCCTGAATTCTTCCGCCTGTGAGCCAATTTTTCCAGAAAAGCGGGTGTTTGAAGCCTAAATCTCCTGAACCAAACCAACAGACCAAGCATGTTAAGCCCGAACACAACCAGGAACACGCCAGCTAACAGTGCAGCAAAACCACGCATCACTGGAGTGAACGTCAAAAAAGAGCCTATTAGACCCAACACTCCTCCAATGATTGTGTAAGACAGCGTTTTGCCGAACCCGTAAGCAAGGTGGGAGCGCAGGTTTAAACCGCTGTTGTGCAACGCTTCCTTTGATGTGTAGGATACTACAAGGCCGCCGCACATGGCAACGCAATGGAATCCTGTGAGGAGCCCTATGGTGAAAACCAGGAACAGTGAAGTGTTTTTGTCAAACTCCGGCACCGGAACGTTGAATTCGCTTAGCAGGATGTATGCTCCAACAAGCAGTATAGCAGAGCTGAGTGCTAGAGTAGCGTATTTTAAGCCGGTTTTTTGGCGTGTATTGCCGGCAGTGGTGCAGGCGTATCCTCTCTCGTTTATCTTCGCTAGTATCCTGTTGATATTAGTCTTAGTTTCATCGTAGGTTACCGTTCCCCTGCGGGTTACATAATCGACCTTGATGTCTGCGACGCCGTCTACCGACTTAGCCGCCTTCTCAATTATCTTCTCACAATTCTGGCATTCCATGCCGTCTGCCGTGAATTCCTGCGTAACAACACGACCTTTATTTTTTCTGATTTTTTCTGTCACCTTCAACAACCTCATAGCCCAATCCGTTTATCTTATACTTTATTTTATTCAAGTCTACTTTGTCTTCAGCCTCAAACTTCACCACGCCAGCTGTGTGGTCGGCCTCTACCTTACTTACACCGGGAATTTCCTCCAACTCGTCCTTGACGAGCATTTCACAACTCCGGCAGTGCATTCCATTAACCTTAAGTTCCATCTTTTTCAAGACCAATAGACTTGAGTGTTACTTGCATCGTGCACCATACGCTATTTGACTGGACATTAGAGTGCATATTATTGAACAAACCCTGCAAATTTTGTTGCTAGAAGGTTCACCGCACAGGCTGCACTCGCCTATAGTTCCGGTAGTTTGAGTTTCCTTAAGAAGCGGCAGCATCTCAAGAAAACTATCGATTATCGACCTCTTGATTCCAGGATAATCCGCCTCAATATCGTTCAAAACCCTCTTTAAATGAGAGCGGAATGAACCAACAGAACAAGGACATGACTCATAAACAACAGGAAAAGAATTCAATCTAGAGTAGCGCTCAGTTTCGGCTTCAAGGCAAAAATAAAGCGGCTTTATTCTAGGCACAAACTTCCTGTTTTTCGTTAAACCAGTCTGCGGGCCAAGTCTAGCCGAACGCCGCACATCCCCCTGAAGCATGTTCATGAAAACAGTCTGGGTCTCGTCATCTAGGTTGTGGCCTGTGGCTATTTTCGTTGCCTTAAGCTCCCTTGCGTTCCTGTTGAGTATGCTTCTGCGTATTACGCCGCATATGGAACACTGGTTCATCCTGATTCCTCTGTCGTCTAGAACGGATTTGATGTAGCACACAGAACAACCGTACTCGTCCCTCATGTGCACCACATGCAGTTTTATGTTGTTTTTTTCGCAGAATCCTTTGATGTTGGACAGGTTTTTCTTGGAGTATTCGCCCAGAAGCTGGTCTATAATCATTCCTTCCACACGGTAACCCAGTTTTTTCAGAATGTAGAGCACGGTAGTGGAGTCTTTTCCACCCGAAACTGCCACCATAACCTTGTCGTCGGAGCCCAACAGACCATATTCTTTTATCGTTGATTCTACTTTGCCCTCAAACTGCTTTATGAACGCAGCATCGTTTTCACTAAACATCATCTCACCCAAAAAGAATCTTTGAACGCAGCCTCTAGTGTTTCATCAGGGATGTTTGACTCAAGCTGCCGTATCAACCCAAGATTTGCTGCAGTAGACGGATGCCGTGGAACGAGGAAATTACAGCAGTCGACATATTCCTGTAAAGAAACGTCGTACGTGCCTATTTTCCTTGAAAGGTTGACTATATCCTGTTTATCGAAACACTCCAACGGCCGAATCCACAGCATGGAAGTCGCATCGTTTATGACAGACATATTCACCAAGGTCTGGGAAGCCACCTGCCCGATATTGTCTCCTGAGACTATCGCATCAAAACCCAATCTCTTGCAAAACATTTCAGCAATCCGGAGGAATATCCGACGCAACACCAGTATCCTATATTCTGCAGGCACTTGCATGACTATCTCGCGTTCGATGCTCTGGACCGGAACGCACAATACGCCAACATTAGAGTGATACGAGAGCAGCTTGTCTCGGATTTTGATTATTTTATCCGGCACGGTTTTAGAGTAGTCTTCATGAAGGAAATGGAGAAGCGAAACATCACAACCCCGTTTAAGGCACATCCACGCAGCCACTGGGCTGTCGATGCCGCCTGAGACTAACACCATAACCCGCCCAGACACGCCAACCGGAAGACCGCCAACGCCATCGATTGTTTGAGTGTACAAGTAAACAACGTCTTTTTTCAACTCCAACCCTATGTTAAACAACGGGTTTTTCAGCGAAACACGACAGCCAGAATAGTTCACTATGTGCTGGCCTACAATAGACTCCAGTTGCTGCGAAGTGTACTCCAGCGACTTGTCAAGCCGACGTGCGCTTACTCTAAACGATTCGGGCGCGGGATTTGAGGCTTGGAAAACATTTACTGCTGCCTCGTTTATCGCGTTGATGCTATAGGGTAACTCAATAGCAGGGCTTGCTGACGAAACCCCAAAGACTCTGGAAACCAACTCCGCTGAAGACGGGTTTTCAGTCTCAACTATGATTCTGCCCGGAATCCGGTAAATCCTGCCGTACGCTACGCCGGAACGCTCAAGCTGTTTCTTTATGTTAGAAACCAGCTTTTTTTCGAACATCTGCCTATTGCCGCGTTTCAAAGCGATTTCACAGTACCTGACGATTACGCAACCGTTTGACATATTACCTGACTCTCTCCGCGACGGTTGTCCCATCACTCTTATCCACCAGCATGATTCCGCGCTCAAGCAGCATATTTCTCACTCTATCCGCCTCAACCCAATTTTTTTCAGCGCGATGCATGCTTCGCTCTCTCACAAACCGTGTCTCTTCCTCAGTTAAACCGTCTTCAGAGAACACGCCGTCTAGACCCAGAACCACCATCAACTCGTCAAACACGCTTAAAGCCCGCTCAAGAGAAGCCGCTGATTCTCCGCTAGTTAGAACAGAGTTTATTTTCTTAACGGCCTCAAAGACTGCTGCAACAGCCTCGGGCGTGTTAAAGTCATCATTCAAGTAACGGACAAAATCCTCTTTAAGCTCACCTGAAATCCGCTGCACAGTATAAGACCCCTCACGATTCGCTTTACTCAAGTACGCGCGTAATTCCGCTCTGAAATTTCGCAGTCGCCTAAGCGCGCCCTCTGCGTTAACAATCTTGTCTTCGCTGTAGTCCAACGGACTTCTATAGTGAGTCATCAGCACAAAAAGCCTGAATGCGCCTGCACTGTGTTTTTTAAGGAATTCTCTCACGGAGATTATGTTACCCAGAGACTTGCTCATCTTCTCGCCGGAAGAATACAGGAAACCAGTGTGCAGCCAGTATTTGACAAACGGTTTTTTACCAGTCAGAGACTCACTTTGCGCAATCTCGTTCTCGTGGTGGGGGAAAATCAAGTCCAGTGCGCCGCCGTGTATGTCAAACTGGTCGCCCAGATGCTTCCGTGACATGGCCGAGCATTCGATATGCCATCCTGGCCGACCGTACCCCCACGGGCTTTTGAAACCGAGTTCGCCTTCTTCCGACTTCTTCCAAAGCGAGAAATCGATTGGCGTTTTTTTCTGTGGATTATGTTCAATGCGGTGTTCACTCAACCGTTCGGGGTTCTGGTTTGACAGCTTGCCGTAATCAGGGAACGCAGAAACATCAAAGTATACGTCCCCGCCAGCAACATACGCGTGCCTATTTTTCACCAGCGCCCGGACTACGGCTATTATTTCGGGTATGTTTTCCGAAACCTTAGGGTAAGCGTCTGCTTTAAGCAATCCTAGTCTGCTGGCGTCTTCCAGAGACGTTTCCGCATACGCTCTGGACAACTCAAGAGGATTGATGCCACGCTCATTAGCCCGCTTGACTATTTTGTCGTCCACGTCAGTTACGTTTTGAACGTAGTTTACCGCATACCCACGATACCTGAGGTAGCGGACAATCACGTCAAACGCGATGTACGTTCGCGCGTGACCTATGTGCATGTGGTCGTAGACTGTCAGACCGCAGACGTATAGCCCAACCTGACCCTCTTTGATTGGCTTGAACTCTTCCAGATGCCTGGACAGCGTATTGTAAACTCGTAATGCCATCGAACACCTACCCTGATTCCTTGCGTGTTATGCCCACTTTTTTTCTTTCTCTTTCGTCAACGTTTCTCTTTCTTTTCCCAAACGAAAGAGAAAGGTTGAGCGAGGGGAGGGATTTGAACCCTCACAAAACAGCTTTGCAGGCTGTCCCATTAACCACTCTGGCACCCTCGCAAGCTTTACTAAAGCTTGACCAAATGCGCCATCTTCGCGACTTCGTCGCTCGATGACGCAGATTATATCAGCCATTCCGGCTCTTTCGCGCAGGCTTCGCACGGGTCCTTGAGCCTGACGTAACAGCCTTCCATAATCCTAAGCCTCCCCTTCGGGCACACGACCGTCGAGTCTTCAGGTATGTCGTCCACAATCACCGACAGCGCTCCAATCCGTGAGTTTTTTTTGACGGTTACCGGCCCGAGTACGGCAGCTCCCACACCTATCACCACGTTGTCTTCTATTGTCGGATGGCGTTTCTCTCCTTTCTTGTCACGCCACCAGCCGTGGCCGCCAAGAGTCACGCCGTGATATATCATCACGTTATCGCCTATTTCGGCTGTTTCTCCGATTACAACGCCAGTGGCGTGGTCGATGAAGAAGTTTCGACCTATTTTTGCTGCGGGATGTATTTCAACGCCGGTGAGGAATCTTCCGAAGTAGGATAACGCCCGGGGCAGGAGGGGGATACGCAGCTGATAAAGGAAGTGGGATATCCGGTAGATTACTATGGCTTGGACTCCGGGATAGAATAATACTTCTAGGTAACCTAATCCTCCTCGCAACGCGGGGTCTTTTTCGTATGCTGTTTTGAAGACATCAAACATTTTTCCTCTCTTCGTAGAGTAAAGTAGATAGGTATCTCTCACCGGTGTCGGGTAGTATAACAACAACTCTCTTGCCTTTGCCAAGCCGCCTTGCAACTTGTAGTGCAGCCCACGTGTTGGCTCCTGAGGATATCCCGGCTAGTATTCCTTCGTCTCTGGCGAGTCTCTCTGACGTCTGGAATGCGTCTTCGTTTTTCACGGCGATTATTTCGTCAATCAGGTTTCTTTGCAGTATGTCTGGCACGAAGCCTGCTCCTATTCCCTGTATCTTGTGCGGGCCGGGTTTTCCTCCAGAGAGTACTTGAGAGTCTGCTGGTTCGACTGCAATGAATTTGGCTTTAGGCAGCTTGGGTTTCATTACTGTCGCAACACCGATTATTGTGCCTCCCGTGCCGACTCCTGCCACGAAAGCGTCGAATGTTTTCACTTCCTGAAGAAGTTCTTGGGCGGTTGTCTCAACGTGTGCTTTCACATTCGCCTTGTTTTTGAACTGCTGGGGTATGAAAACGTGTGGGTCTTCCTTCGCCAGCGCTTCTGCTTTTTCTACGGCGCCTTTCATGCCCTTTGGTCCTTCGGTTAGAACAAGTTCGGCTCCGAATGCCTTGAGTATTTTCCTTCTTTCGAGGCTCATGGTCTCGGGCATTGTGAGTTTCAGCTTGTATCCTTTTACTGCAGAGACCATCGCGAGGCCTATACCGGTGTTTCCTGATGTTGGCTCAACGATTATGCTGTCTTTTTTCAGCAGGCCGGATTTTTCAGCCTCTTCAATCATGTATAGCGCTATTCTGTCTTTTACTGATGAGCCGGGGTTGAATGACTCTATTTTTGCTATTATTTCGGCATCGTTTGGACCAGTAAGCTTGTTTAGTCTTACGTGGGGTGTTCTGCCAATTGTTTCCAAAATGTTGTTTTTTATCATGGTATCACCTTGATTTTTTTTGGTGTATTTGCGGGAAAAACAAAAAAGTTGTTGAGGGTTAAGTCCGTTTAGAATTTGGTTTATGTGAGGCTTTAGAGCCTACACTGGCAGTTACTACATGAAAATGCGTCTGTTGTCCTGATTGGTCTTGATGTGGGATTGCTCATTTTTTAACGATTGTTAATTATACGTCAAACTAATATAAAAGCTTAACTATTGTTAATATTACACATGAAACTACCGTGCGAATACGCCATGTGGTACGTGCTACCGCACATACGAGCAGAACTCGCAAGAACGCTCGTGAAAAAAGGAGTAAGCCGGAAGGAAACCGCCGAAAAACTCGGGATAAGCGCCGCAGCAGTCTCACAATACCTGCACAAGAAGAGGGGCGACAAAACCGAGATTTCGGCTGAAGACAAAAAAATGATTGAAAAGGCGGCTGAGGAAATAAAAAACACCGTAAAAGAAGATAAAGTCCTGGAACTCATATGCCAATGCTGCACAAAAGTCCGCACGAACGGTAAATGACGGCGTTAGGACTCGGCTCTTTTCTTGAAGTAGTCTTTGGCTTCGTTTTCAAGGAATTCCACAAGCACGTTGCCGAGCGTATTATTGTAGACTAGGAAGGCATCATGACCGTAAGGCAAATCAAGTTTCTTGTAAACCGCCGGAACTCCAGCTTCCGCCAGGGCTGAGAATATTTCCTCAACCTGCTCAGGAGGATAAAGCCAGTCTGACGCGAAAGACACCAGAAGGAACTTGGAGTCAATGTTGCGGAAAACATCCTTAAGCTTTCGTTTGCCGCCTTCAGTCAAATCAAACTGGTCTATAGCCTGCGTTAGGTACAAGTAACTGTTGGCGTCAAACCTCCGCACAAAACTCTTGCCCTTGTAGTTGAAGTAACTTTGGATTTCAAACTCGACGCCAAACTTTCCGTTAGATTTCCTCCGCTTTTTCTGCCTGCTGAACTTTCGCTCTAACGTGTCCTGGCTCAGATACGTTATGTGACCAATCTGCCGGGCAAGAGAGAGACCCTGCTCAGGCTGACCAGAGTTATAGTAGTTTCCATTCCTCCAGTCGGGGTCGCCGATTATCGCCTTTCGCCCAAGGTCATGGAACACAAGACCCAGCGGATACTGTTTTGCTGAAGCAGCGATGACTAAGGCCAAACGCAGCGAGTTAGGATAAGCAACCGCCCACTCAAGCACCTGCATTCCGCCCATGCTGCCGCCAGTCACGCAAAAAAGCTTTTTGATTCCAAGATGGTCAACAAGCTTCTTCTGGGCGCGGACTATGTCGCGTATCGTTATTGCTGGAAAATCAATACCATAAGGCCGTCTAGTCTTAGGGTTGATTGACAACGGTCCTGTAGAGCCCCGACATCCGCCAATAACGTTCGAGCAGATGA
>CAZKCF010000019.1:0-1857 GCA_964551365.1 uncultured archaeon | reverse complement strand
TGTTTTTCCCGGGCCTACGGCTAGGTCATACCACCCGTTTTTCCTGCTGTTTTTCCGGTGTTTGCCGGCTGCGTGCGCATCACCGCTTAGCGCGTGACAGATTAGGATTCCGTTAGTTTTGTCTTGGTTCAGTCTGCCGTATGTTTCGTAGGCTAGCCGGACTGGACTGAGTTTTTCTCCGCCGTCTAAGGTTAGTTCATCGAACTCGTAATATTTTGTCTTCACGACACCAACTGAACCGTCTGTTTTAGCCAATTGAATCACCTTATATTCCAGCGCCCTCGTCATAGCATTGTTCCTCGGTTAGGAGGGCCCTACAATTCCAGCATCTGCCCGAGGTTATGGCGTAATGCTGGAATACGAACGCGCTGCAGTTTTTGCATACTATGCCTTTCGGCTGTTTTGCCGGATGCTTGGTTTTGTTTTCCGTCATGCGTTTTTTAAGGCTTGATCTATGTCTTCGATTATGTCGTCTATGTTTTCCAGACCTATGGACAGCCTGATTAGGTCGGGCGTTATTCCTCCTTCCAACAACTGTTTTTCCGAAAGCTGACTGTGTGAAGTGCTTGCTGGGTGTAGAGCGAGGCTTTTCGCGTCGCCGACATTGGCTAGGTGCGAGAACAGCTTTAGGTTGTTTATGAATTTTTCTCCTGCGCTGCGTCCGCCTTTGATTCCAAACACGATTACGCCACCGTATCCTCTCTTAAGATATTTTTTGGCGTTGTCGTGTGTTGGGTGGGTGTCTAAGCCGGGGTATTTGACCCAGCTGACTTTGCTGTGGGGAGTTAGGTGTTCGGCGACTTTGGCTGCGTTGCTGCAATGGCGTTCCATTCTCACGTGCAGTGACTCCAGTCCTTGCAGGAAAATCCATGAGTTGTCTGGGCTTATGCAGCCGCCGAGGTTCCGCAGTGGAACCAGTCTCATGCGTAGTATGTAGGCTAACGGCGTTAGTTCACCGAGGTCGTATGCGTAGCGTACTCCATGATAGCTTTCGTCGGGCTCTGTGAGAAGCGGGTGCTTTTTGGACTTGCTCCACTTGAATTTCCCGGAGTCCACGACTGCGCCGCCTATTGCTGTGCCGTGTCCGCCAATCCATTTGGTGAGGGAGTGTACGACTATGTCTGCCCCGTGTTCTATTGGCCGCAGTAGGTAGGGTGTGGTGAATGTGCTGTCTATTATGTAGGGTATGTTGTTGTTGTGGGCGATTTCGGCTATTGCCTTGAAGTCGGGCACGTTCAGCGCCGGGTTTCCCAGTGTTTCTGTGTAGATGGCCTTGGTTTTGTCTGTGATTGTTTTTTTGATTTGGTCGGGGTCGGTGGGGTCTGCGAATTTGACTTTGATTCCTAGATTAGGCAGTATGTTATTGAACTGAGTGTAGGTTCCGCCGTAGAGGTCGTTTGCAGAAAGTATCTCGTCTCCTACGCGGGCTAGGTTTATTATACTGTAGAATATTGCCGTCGTGCCTGATGCTACCGCTAGTCCGCCGACGCCGCCTTCGAGTGTTGCGAGTCTTTTTTCCAGCACGTCTGTTGTCGGGTTCATTAGTCGGGTGTATATGTTCCCGAGTTCCTTCAGCCCGAACAGGTTTGCTGCGTGTGTTGTGTTTTTGAAGACGTAGCTGCTTGTTCGGTATATGGGTGGTGCTCGTGATAGTGTCGTCGGGTCTGTTGTCTGTCCCGCATGTAAGGCGTTGGTCTCAAGTTTGTAGTTTTCTGTCATGTTGTTCACCTCGTAGTTTCAAGTAATCGCAATAAGTATTAACGATAGTTAATTCGAATATAAATACTTTTTGCTTATTTTGAGTCTAAAGTGCATAAAATAGTCGTTAACGCATAAAAAATACAGTCGGATTAAGAT
>CAZKCF010000018.1:0-9992 GCA_964551365.1 uncultured archaeon | reverse complement strand
GAAATAGTTTACCCACCCTACCAAGAACATTAAGGGCCGAGCAGAGGCGGACTTAAGATGAAAACAGGCACGATAAACACACATAGATTGGGCTCGAAGATTACGGCAGCTATATTATTAGTCTTCTTATTCCTCTCGCTGACAGCCAGCGGAGAAGACGTGCTTTACATAAAGTCCGATTCCACCTGGAAGGCCACCGACAATGTCGACCAAGTGGACTGGTTTAAACCCGAATACGAATCATCCAGCTGGGGGGACAGCACAAGCGTGTGGAAAAACAACCCCTGCTCAGAAAACTGCGAAAAAATAAAGTCTTGCGAAGTAAGTTGCTTAGACTGGATGTGGTACGGCGACAGCTGCGACAACTGCACCAGATACTTCAAAAAAACCGTTGAAATACCGGGCGACATAAAATCCGCTTTATTCACAATCTCGGGAGACGACGCCTACTGGTTATACGTTAACGGCAACTTCGTCGGATCAGATGAACGAAAACTAGGGTACGCGAACGCAGAATCCTATGACATAGCAAACATCCTCCACGAAGGCAAAAATGTGATAGCAATCAAGGCCGAAGACAAACAAGGACCAGAGGGAGTAGTAGTCTCAAGCAAAGTAGAGTACACGAGCACAGTAAAACAACTGCAAGCCCAACTCGCCACACTACAAGCCCAGGTGAACACGCTATCTGAAGACAAAAAAACGCTACAACAGCGAGCTGACTCGCTTGAAGCCCAACTGCAAACCGCAAACAACCTGAACAAAAACCTTGAGAAGACGCTATCCGACTTAAGGCTGTCCAGTCAATCACTAAACAACGAGCTGGCAGGATACAAAAGCGGACTGGCAGGAAGCCAGAGAACAAGCAGGCTTCTAATGGTGGCATTAATCATAATAATACTCTCAGTCGCAGTGGTTGGGGACTACGTACACGAAAAATACATAAAAAAGAGAAAACCAACGTTATCCACAGTCCCGATAAAAAAAGAAGAAATTAAACCACACACAAAAAATGTACGACGATAAAGGAGGATATTCAGGACGACGAACACAAATAGACGGCAGACTAAGCAGGATAGAGCGGTTTAAAACAGAAAAACCCGCACCTGCAACCCCAACGCCAGCGCCATCATTAGGTAAGGCATCGCCATCCAGTTTTCTAACCCGGCTGGCCAGGACTTCACTTAGGGATGCAGGAGTCTCTGCCGGAGGCGCGGGAAATGCTGGCTGGATTTCCCAGTCCTCGTCTTCAATAGACCACTCGTCGCCAGCAGCAAACTTGGAGTCACGGCTCAGATGGGTTGAAACAGCGTTCAAGAAAGAGGGAGCACCCCAACAACAGCCCATGCAACAGACGCCAACCCAGAGGCCTCAGCCTACTGTGCCGCAGAGGATGCCAACGCAAGCGCCAAATGTCCCAAGAATACTCATGCAGACTACAACACCAACCGCGTCCTTTAACCCAATACAGCCGGCAGTAGTGCCGCAACAACAACCTATTGCCCCAAGACCAACAGTAACCCAGCCAACGCATATACCGTCAGTACTAAACACGCCAGCTCAAACGCAGCAAGCTCACGTGCCTTCAGTACTCACTACGCTCCCACTCCAGCAAATAATTAACGCACCTGCAACGCCACAAGCGCCAGCAGAGCAGCCGGTTTTACCGCAGATGCCTGTCGTGCAGTCACCTAATCTTGGAGGAAACAAGATTGCGGTTGAAGCATTGAAGTGTAGGGTTCAGAAGCTGATTCTGGAGTTGGATTCAATCCACAAGGAGTTGACTGCGCTGGAGCAGAAATTAAACTAATCAAGTTTTTCCTTTGTGTTATGAAAGAGTCAGTGAAGACGGGAGTTAGTTTTGGTTTGACTTCAGGCATAATAACCACGTTGGGGCTGATGGTGGGCTTGGACTCTGGAACGCACTCTAAGACAGTCGTCCTCGGCGGAATATTGACCATAGCCATAGCCGACGCATTCTCTGATGCGTTGGGCATACACATTTCAGAGGAGTCTGAAAACAAACACACGTCCAGCGAAATTTGGGTGTCAACAGCCTCCACATTCGCGTCAAAATTCTTTTTCGCGCTCACGTTTTTAGTCCCAGTTCTGTTGTTTGAACTTTCTCAGGCCATTATAGTCAGCGTACTGTGGGGTTTAATGTGGCTGACTGTTTTAAGCGTTAACATGGCTCGCGAGCAGAAGACGAGGCCGCTTGCTGTTGCAACAGAACACTTGTTCATCGCCCTTTTGGTGATACTGACGACACACTACGTCGGCGACAAAATAGCATCAATCTTCGGTTAAACCACTTTAATCCAAACTTTGTGTCGGGAACCTTACATTGAATCACGTGGGAGATAGAGTAAAAGGTGTACACTAAGAAAACTAGGCAATAGCTCTCTTTTCTCCTTACTTTAGTATAAACAAAGCATTAGAACAGAGTTATAGCAGTTAAGCCCAACGACAGTATCAAAAGCACTATTCCCAATTTTATGGCATATTCTGCTATTGTGGATAGGATATTTGCTGCTTTTAAAAGCAGATAGCCACCAACTAGGGCGATAATACTATACGGTATTATCATACTATTCACCTCAAATAACACCTCAAACTGAAAATCATGCCCCTTCAGTCACACCCCTCCACGACAATAACAGACCACACACGTCCATTCAAACGTGTCCCACCCATTGAAGCCCGCTCACACACGTCCATCCAAACGTGTCCCAACGGCTGTGGTAGGCTAACATCACCCCACGGTATCGGGCTGTTAATTTATGTGATTGATACCATAAAAATTAAAATACGTTATCTGTTCGTGTTTTTCAGTCGTTGTATTGCCTTAGTCTTCTCAAAGTCGCCTAACCTAGACTGCCTCACCGCCTCCTCAAGCACCTGGATAGCCTGATCATACTCCCTTCTACGCACGGGAAACGGTACGCCGTCTTTACCCCCGAACGCGAAACTATATTTGACTGGGTCACGCCAGCTTGGCGGTTCCCCGTAAACCAGTTCAGCTACTAAGGCAAGGCCTCGGACCGTAGCGGGGCCGACGCCTTCAACCATAAGCAGTCCCTCGAAATTATTAGGCTGAAGCTCGTACGCCCGCTCCACACTAGACCAGTTCACTCTAGAAGGCACATCATACGCTGGAAGAGGTTTGTCGTAGTCTACGAGCGTCCTCTGGCCGGGTTTTATCGACTCGAACTCGCGCATAAGTTCGGCAGGGGGTTTAGTCGCTAAGTCGGCGATTGTTTTGCGACAGCGTCTGCTTTCCCGCGAAGTCAAGTCTAGAACAAAATCGTGTGTTTTGTCTCCGACAATGCCTTCGTGAGGCTCTTCCACAAAGTCTTGGATGTGGTCTGAAAGCCAATGGAACCTACGTGCCGTCCTGTGCTCCGGGTTCATGCCCTGCTGCACCACAGCCCACATACCGTGCTCTGAAACAAACATGCTGTGATGGTAAAGCCGATAGCCCGCCTGAATGCCTGCGCTGTCCACTTTCGCGGTAATCTGGCTGGAGTACTGGAGCTTGGACAGGTTTTTTTCAGTAAGCGAATATTTGTCTGCGACATCAACCAACTCTTTCTGCGTTTTCCGGGATTTTAGTCCTTTGCCGCCGACAACTTTGAGACCGTATTCTTCTCTGTTGAACACTTCCTGGAGCACTCCACACAAGACGGTTGTAGTCCCAGAAGAGTTCCAGTCGAAACCCAACACGTTAGAGAGGCTTTGGAAGAAAAAAGGGTCGGACAATCTTGACAAAACACCGTCAACACCATACTCATCCACTATAAAGTACATGACGCTGGACCCTAAAGCAACCATCCGCCGAAACAACCAAGGCGGCGCGCTGCCTCCGTGCAGCATGAGATTTGCTGTGCCTCGTCTCTGCATCGTTATTATTTGCGGGGGGGAGTAAATAGGCTGAAAGAGTGGGCTAAAAAATTTATGTTGCCCAAAAAGTCGTTCCTGCACAAAAAGTAAGCGTTTTTACCTACTTTTTAGGCAAAGCTAAATTTTACGTAAAGTTTTTATACTAGTTAGTGTATTATAATTTTGTTACTTGTTAATGGAAATCAGAAGCGGAGGTGTAAAATGAATGTAAAGAAAAGGAGAGAGGTAAAACGGAAGGCGCCTAAGGCAGTTAGGCCCAATACAGTTAAAAACAGTAGGAGGGATGCCGGCGTAAAAGACGTGGATAAAGCCAAGATAAAGAATAAGGATGACGGGGAAGTTGACTGGTCTGTTGAAAACGAGCCTGCTGAATTTGAGGATGAGGGTTGGTATTACGCCAACTACACGGAGGAGGATTACGCGTACTAACGCTTAGTTTGTGGGGTAGTTGACATAACGTTGGTATTCTATAGGCGACGGGGTTACGCGAGGGAGGTTGCTTTTTCTATAGCCGCTGACTTTAATAGAGTAGTGCTGGTTAATCGGTTTAACAAATGGTAAAACAGTGGATAGTGGCCGTTAATTTATAACCTGGGGGTTAGATTATATTGACATGAAGAAGAAAGTTGCTTTGTTGGTTTTAATATCGTTTTTGCTGTCTTTAGGGTGTATTGGAAAGAATGTTAGTACAGAGGAGGCAACATCGAGTTCGCTGGGTGAAAGCATTTTGTTGGAGACTACGATAACGGCAACGACCGTGCTCCAGAAATCGAGTTCCACGTTGTTAAACGAATCACCAGCCGCGGATACCACAACGACTTCCACCAGTGTTTTCGTGCCAGTAGTAAGAGAATGTGAGAACTTTAGTGACATGAACAGGGACTTGTGTTATTCAGGAATAGCCATGACTTACAACAATGCGTCTTTCTGCGATCAAGTGAAAAACGAGGCGGAACGAAGATTCTGTTTGGAAAACGTTGGCTTAGAGAACGAAGAGGGCATAGTGACCCTCAAAGGCAGAGTCGTCAACAAATTTACTGGAAAAGGCTACAGCAATCTTACTGTTCTAGTCTACAGCACGCAAGACAATGAGACAGTCTTAGGTTCCGCCAGAACAGACGTCGACGGCAAATACTCTCTAGAAGTCCCATTCAAGGAGGGATACAACATTGTTGTGAAAATAGGCCAACAGTACCCTACAAAAACACTCGCCAACATTAAAAACGGAATGACATATGTCGCATACTTTATACTAAAGTAGCTCACACCCAGAAGAACAAGACCTTTAGTATTGCGTTGAAGATTAACTTAATCCAGCCTATATATGGGAGTCTAATCCAGCCTCGAGCAGTCAACTGGGCTTCGTTTACCGGCAAAGCTATGCCACCTCCGAAACCACACTGGTCTGTGCCCAAATTGTTGTCACCTTTGGTGATATAAAAACGGTAGTCCTCAGACTGAGGGACCTGCGGGTAAAAACATTCGCCCTGATGTGTCCTACAATTTCGCACATACTCTATGTATCTGCCAAAGTCTTCAGCATTATAGCAGTCAATCGTGCCCTCAACACCAGAGACCCTATCCGACCTGATATTGATTATTCCCACAATCCGGTGTATTATTGGCTCGGTGGAACCACTTTCATGAGACTTAGCATAATCCCTCTGGTAGATAACAACATCACCAAGCCGCGTCTCAGGGAAAACACTATACGCGTAAGGAGATATTGTGACTATCATATCCCCCCTAGCAAAACCGCTTGAAAAAGGAAACGAGTCCACGCCGCTTAGGTTATGCTCAGTAAGCCAGTAAAACCAACCCCTATCCTCGTGAAGCATACTACCGGAAGTAACAACAACCAAAGGCACAATAGTATGCGACCCCAACGCAAGCCTCAAAACAACAAGTATAATCGCTACAGTAACCCCTACTTCAATGAAATCCTTAATCCAAAGCCACAACGCGTTTTTGAATGAATCAGCAGACATGGAAATTAAATATTAACACCATGCATAATAAAAAGCGAAGAAATAAGCTAAACCCACTTCCTACCTATCGCCTCCCATCGCTCACGCACTTCAGGACTACTGTCTAGGGGAACCATAATCTTATCCATCAAATCCAGCGAATCAACTCGCGTATTCACACACCCATCTCTAAGCAAAGTAACAGACTGCACAGGCAAGCCAACGGAGGCTATCATCTCCATACCCTCCTTGACTTCCATGGAACATCCGACTCCAAGAACAGCCCCCGGCCGGTATTTTTTGACCATCCTCCGTATAAAGCTGGAGCCGGGGACGATAAAAAACTTGTAGCCCATTTTCTCGGCCGCTTCCTTCACATCTCCTATGCCACATCTGCCACAGTTAACGCACTCTATGCCCTCAGAATTCAGTTTAGCCGGACAATCAGGACTACGCAGGCACTGGGGGAAAAAAATTAGTCTACGATTGTATTCAACATCAGCATAAGCCTTAGCATACAGGATATTCCTTATGTTGGTTACCATCTGGTCTATGAACTCAGAATCAATCTTGAACAAAAAAATGACGTGTTTCAGCGGAACCTCAAACAAACTAACAATAAACAAAGTAGCCCAAGGTATGAAAACCCTGCGAGTCCTCCAAAACAAAACAACCAAAACCAAACCAACGAGCGTAAGCAACAAAACCAAAGCACCTAACATCATTATGACGGCGCCCGTAAGGTACACTAAATCAAACCCGAATAATTCCATTTCCAGTAATATACACACAAACGGATATAAATAACACTTACAATAGATTAAGAAGAGATGAAATTTAATGAAATAAAGGCGACGGAATCAAGATACTACTCCAGCGTATTCAATAGACTACCGGTTGCCATAACTCGCGGCAGCGGAGTATATGTGTGGAACAACAACAACCAAAGGTACTTGGACTTCTTTTCAGGAATCGCAGTCAACGCAACGGGACACTGCCACCCCACAGTAGTAAAGGCGATAAAAAAACAGGCTGAGACATTAATGCACACCTCAAACTGGGTTTATACCACCCCCCAACTAAAGCTTGCTGAAAAACTAGTGAAACTAACCAGACAAGACAAAGTATTCCTCACCAACGACGGAACCGAAACAATAGAATGCGCAATAAAAATAGCGAGAAAAGTCTCCGGAAAAACAGAGATAATAGCAATGAAAAACAGCTTCCATGGTAGAACAATGGGATCCTTAAGCCTGACGTGGAACGAAAAATTCAAAAAACCCTTCAAACCAATGCTACCCGGAGCAACGTTTGTAGAATACAACAACATTAAGGCACTTCGCAAAGCAGTATCCCGCAAGACTGCGGCCGTTATTGTGGAGCCAATACAAGGCGAGGCGGGAGTCATCATACCAGACGACGGTTACCTCACCGCCGTTCGAGAGCTAACGGAAAAGAAAAACATTCTGATGATACTTGACGAAGTTCAGACCGGCTTCGGCAGAACAGGCAAAATGTTCGCCTACGAGTATGAAAAAGTCACCCCCGACATACTCTGCCTGGCAAAAGCCATGGGGAGCGGATTCCCCATAGGAGCAACACTGTTCAACAGCTTTGACTTCAAACAGAGCGAACACGGGGGAACATTCTTGGGCAACCCACTTGCCTGCTCAGCAGCCTTAGCTTCCATAGATGTCATAAAAAAGCAGAAACTGGCTGAAAACTCCAACAAAATTGGCAAAACAATAATGGAAAAGCTGCGCGCAATAAACCTTGATGCTAGGGGTAGAGGGCTTATGATTGGCGTGAAGTCAGCAGACGGCAAAAAAACAGTGTTAGAGCTTCTGGAAAAGAGAGTACTCACTATTTACTCAGACAACACAGTAAGAATTCTGCCGCCGTTAATAGTAAACAAAAAACATGTCAAAACCTTCGTGAACAAAGCGGGTGAAGTAAGATGGTAGACAAAAAAATACTTGTTGCAGTATACGGTCTCCTGCCGCTTAAAGACTGCGGCGCCTGTGGTCTGAAAACATGCAAGGAGTTTGCGGAAAAACTTATTTTAGGCGGGAAAAAAGTATTTGAATGCCCCCACCTGCAGGAAGAAAACGCAGAGAGCATAACCTTATTCCTTGAGGAATACTTCAGGTAACGAACATGATTCTGGCCAGAAACAGGATACTCCTGCTCGTTGAAACAAAAAACCTCATAGAACCGTTTTCAGAAGAATGCCTAGAAGGCGCTGGATACGACCTGAGGGCGGAAAAGTTTTATAGGATACTATCCCAAAGCCACATAGGCGTCTCAGGCAGGAAGACCCCTGAAATAAAGCAAATAGAATCAACAACATACACGCTGCTTCCCGGAGAGTACATACTCGTCGAAACACTAGAGAAAGTCAACATGCCGCTGGAAGTAGCAGCCAGAATACTGCCCCGCTCGAGCATATTCCGGTGCGGCTGCACCCTTATCACCGCCCTAGTGGACCCCGGATTCAAAGGCACACTAACGATGGGGCTTAAAAACCTCTCAGACAAAAAATTCACGCTGGAAAAAGGCGCAAGAATCGCTCAAATCGTTTTCGAACAAGTGGAAGGGGAGACGAAAGAATACGCCGGAAAATACCAGGGCGGAAAAGTAGTGTAAAAAAAATTCACTCGCCAATAATCTGCAAAATCAACGTCCTTTTCCGAGGCCTAGTGTCAAGCTCTATGAAAACAATCTGCTGCCACGTGCCGTTAACCAACTGACCGTTGACAAAAGGCACCGTCAAGCTAGGACCAATCAACGCAGCCCGCACATGACTCCGCCCATTATCATCATGCCACGTCTGATGATGAGCGTAATCCAAGCCCGACGGCGCTATACGCTCCAAAGCTTCTGGAATATCCTTGCACAAACCGGGCTCGTACTCGATGGTGCTTACAGCGCCCGTTGAGCCTGGAACAAATATGATTACAATCCCGTTTTTTAGTTTAGAGTTTCTCACAGATTCGGCTACGTCAGGAGTTATGTCAACAAATTGCACGTCACCTTTTGTGTTAAACGCCATCTCATCAGTCACGACAGCCATCACAGAATCCTCGCCTTACTGTTGTTCACACGCGTTTTGATTATCCTGCCCTCAAAACCAGACCACGCATCCGTTACGTCATCGATTTTATCATCAACTAAAGCCACTACCGCAGGCCCAGTGCCAGACAAGCCAGACGCAAGAGCACCAGCCTCAAGAGCACTCAACATCACCTCAGTGTTCTCGCGGAAAACTGCGGAATGAACCAAACCATTAAGCGTTATAGCAGCCCTAAAGTCGCCCATAAAAGCAGTATCCCACGCCAAAGCAGCCTGCTTCTCCAACAACTTAACCCGACGAATATCCACGCCGCCAGAATACGTCCTGCGCTCAGGAACAAAAACAACAACATTAAGATTCCCCATCCTGCCTCGCTTTAGTATCCTGCGTTTCCTGTTGTCAGTTAAAGCGTAACCGCCGAAAAAAGACGCCACAGCATCATCAAAAGCGCCAGTAACAGTAACCTTAGCGTCAAATGCGGCGTCAACACCCAAATTAACAAGCTTAAAATCATCCGCGCTTATCCCGTTTACTGTAAAACCTCGTTTGCCTACAGAACCATACTCCTCTGTTAAGGCACCTGCAACAGCAAGAACAGCCGCGTTTGCAGCAGTACTACTGCTCTTAAGACCAGTAGCCACAGGGATATTAGACTCAGTTTCGATAGACAAACCATCCTCCAGCTTAAAGTAATCCAAAACCCTGCGAGCGCAAGACTCCAAAAGCAGTGTACTCTCCCTAGGAAAACCCTTTATTTTAGCGTTAATCGCTCCAGTATTATTCAACCTCACGGAAGCCTTAGTCTCCAAACTTATCCCAAAAGCGCCGCCCCTGCCCGTGGCAAACGCGCAAACAATCGTTGCAGCACCATGACTTACAGCAGTAACCTTCATGCCAATTAATTATGGATTAACTTAGTTAAGAAAATAGCGGTTTAATACTTTATTTGCCATATAATCTAACAATATGGTCACAGCAACCAAAATAAGCGCAATACGCGAGACAACAGTAGCCCGAGAAGTCCCGCAACAGATAAACCAGTACTTGCTAGG
>CAZKCF010000017.1:0-10150 GCA_964551365.1 uncultured archaeon | reverse complement strand
TCCATGGACGAAGCCATCCTAGATCAACTAAACTCAGAATTCAAGAAACAAGAAGGAGACGACCTAAAGAAAGACGCGATGGCAATACAGCGCGTTCGGGAGGTTGCCGAAAAGGCGAAGATAGAACTCTCAACAGTGCTTGAGACTGACATCAACCTGCCGTACGTAACAGCAGACGCCTCAGGCCCAAAGCACTTGACGATGAAGCTGACGAGAGCTAAGCTCGAACAGATAATCGGGCCGATAATAGGAAGATGCGAGCATCCGCTGCAGCAGGCCATCTCAGATGCGAAATTGTCGAAAAAAGACATAACAAAAGTAATACTCGTCGGCGGCCCAACTAGGATGCCGGTAGTGCAAAAATTCGTCGAAGACGCGTTAAGTAAAAAAGCCGAACACGGCGTCGACCCCATGGAATGCGTCGCACTAGGCGCTGCAATACAGGGGGCCATATTGGCCGGAGAAGTCAAAGACATGGTGTTGCTTGATGTGACTCCGCTGACGTTGGGTATAGAGACGCTTGGCGGCGTCATGACCCCGCTGGTAGAGAGGAACACGACAATACCTGTGCGCAAAAGCAAGATTTTCTCGACTGCAGAGGACATGCAGACTGCGGTAACGGTTCACGTGCTGCAGGGCGAACGGCCTATGGCATCTGACAACACAAGCCTCGGCAACTTCAATTTGGTGGGGATTCCACCTGCGCCGAGGGGTGTGCCGCAGATTGAGGTGGCGTTTGACATAGACGCTTCTGGGATACTGAGTGTTTCCGCAAAAGATTTGGGCACTGGGAAAGAGCAGAAGATAACGATAACGGCTTCTACAAAACTCTCTGACAGTGAAATCAGCAGGATGGTTGAGAACGCGAAAAAGCACGAAGAAGAGGATAGGAAGAGGAAGGACGAAGCCGAGTTGAGAAACAACGCGGACTCGCTCGTGTACGCGACTGAAAAAACGCTCTCCGAACTTGGCGACAAATTCAGCAAGGAACAGAAAGAGAAGGTCGAGACGGGAGTCAAAGCGCTGAAGGAAGCGCTGGCGGGCAAAGACGCTGAAAAGGTGAGGAGAGAGACGGAATCCTTGAGTAAAATCGTGCAGGAGGCGGGCGCATCAATTTACCAGCACACGGCAAACGAGGATTCTAGAAAAGCCAAGAAAGAGGGCGATGGCAAGCAAGATGAGAAGGTCGTTGATGCTGAATACAAGGTCGATGGAGAAAAATAACGTGAAACAAAAGATGATGGTTTCATAGGGTTACTATGGCAGATAAAAGAGACTACTATGAGACACTCGGCGTGGGCAGGGACGCAAGCCAAGACGACATAAAAAAAGCCTTCAGGCACCTGGCAAGAAAATACCATCCCGACGTAAACCAGGGAAACAAAAACGCTGAAGAAAAATTCAAGGAAATCAACGAAGCATTCAGCGTCCTAGGCGACCAACAGAAGCGCGTGCAATACGACCGGTTCGGCCACTCTGCCTTCAGGCCTGAGGACTTCGCGGGCTTCAGGGAATTCAGGTTCAACTTCGACGACCTGTTCTCAGACTTCGGCTTCGGAGATATATTCAACGCCTTCCAAAGTGGAGGAAGACGCGACAAATCCTATGAGGGAGCTGACGTAAGATACGACCTAGAAATCACGCTGGAAAACGCATTCTCTGGACTCGAAACCAAAATAGAAGTGCCTCTGCTGACCACATGCAGGAAATGCGACGGCACCGGCGCGGAAAAAGGATTCCTCAAAGACTGCCCGCAATGTAAGGGAACGGGCGAAGTGCGCAGCATGCAAAAGCGCGGTTTCATGCAGTTCGTGAGCATAACATCATGCGGCAGATGTAATGGTGGGGGAAAAATAATAGAGAAGAAATGTGGTGAATGCCGCGGGGAAGGCCGAGTCCGCACGAGCAGGAGGATAGAGCTTAAGGTTCCGCCGGGAATAGAAGACGGCTCATACTTGAGGGTGGCAAAACAGGGTGAAGACGGAATCAACGGCGGGTCTCCAGGGGACTTGTATGTACTGATTCATGTGAAACCGCATGAAGTCTTCGAACGGCATGAAAATAACCTGCTCTGTAAGACAACGATAACTTTCCCGCAGGCTGTGTTTGGATGTGAGGTTAAAGTGCCCACAATAACAGGTAAAGCGACGATAAAGATTCCGCCCGGAACACAAAGCCACAGCGTATTCAAGCTCAAGGGCCAGGGAATGCCAGACGTGCACTCACGAAAAAAAGGCGACCAGCTTGTCAGAGTTGTCGTCGAAGTCCCAACCAAACTCAGCAAAAAGCAGGAAGAAATACTCAAAGAATTCGCTAACGAAGCTGCGGAAAAAACCAAGACAACAAAAGGTTTTTTCGACAAAGTGAAAGAGTTCATATAAAAAAAAAGAATGCGCATGGACAGAAAAACAACCGACGTACTGGTGGTGATTCCAACACTAAACGAGGAGAACAACATAGAACACTGCCTTAAGTCGATAAGAGCGCAAAAAACAGCAAGAAAACTCAAGGTCGTCGTATGCGATGGACTCAGCGAAGACAAAACAACAGACATAGCAACAAAATACGCCGAGAAGATAGTGCACTCCAAACAACGGGGCATATCAACCCAGCGGAACAAAGGCGCACATAGCCTGAAAAGCAGGCTAATCCTGTTCGTAGACGCAGACACCATCCTCCCAGAAAACTACATTGAAAAAGGCGCCGCAAAATTCGACGAAAACCCGGAGCTCATCGCATTCAGCGCCAGCTTCAGGTTTCCGGAGCGACGCAAGAGAATACTGTTCGCTGAAAAAGTGACAAACGAGTACCTAAAATTCAGGGACAAAATGGGTTCCGCAACGCTCCCAGGATTCAACATATTCGTCAAACGAGATGCCTTCGAACACGTGGGAGGATTCAGGGAAATACCTCTTGAAGACATAGACCTCAGCAGAAGACTCAACGAAATCGGAGTAATACATTACTACAGTGACCTGCACGTGGTCACATCCTCACGACGCCTTGAGAAGATGGGCTTACTGGGCGCCCTAAGATACTACTTTGAGATGGATTTGTCTAGGGAGCGCCCGGAATTCAAGAAGCTTTTGGTTTACAGTGACTATGTGCCCTGCCGCCCAACGGCGTCTAGGATACAGGAAGCCTTCAGAACATTGTACGCGATGCCCAGACCGATGACTCAAAAGCTTTCGCCCAGAAAGTACCTTAAGGAGAAAACAAGCGAAGCCATAGGCCGGATTAAAGAAGAATTGAATGAAACAACAGATTGGGCCAAGGAAAAGAGAAGAGAATTCTTCGAAGAAACCGCAACCGTTTCCAAGTCATTGTCTTACCTGCAGTCTAAGACCATAGACTCGCGCATAATAGACCTATCGCTCGAGTACGTGAAGAAGATAAGAAAATACAGGAAACATTAGTTTAGCTTATTTTCCCGTCTTGTATTGTTATTGTCCGGTTTGCCGCTTTCGCGATTCGGGGGTCGTGGGTTACTACGATTACCGTCTTCTTTTCCTCCTGATTTAGTCTTATGAGGAGCTCCATTATTTTTTTGCCAGATTCTGTGTCTAGGTTTCCAGTGGGTTCGTCAGCTAGAATGATTTTCGGGTTGTTGGCTAGTGCTCTTGCCACCGCCACCCGCTGCTGCTGACCTCCAGAGAGTTCTGTTGGCTTATTGCGGGCTTTATCCTCCAACCCCACGAGCGACAGCAGTTCAGTCACCCGTTTTTCCCGTTCTTGCGCAGGAGTTCCGTTAAAGCGCATAGGAAGCTCTATGTTCTCGAAAGACGTCATTGTTTGGATTAAATTGAATTGCTGGAATACGAAACCAAGTTTCTCTCTACGTAGTTTCGCACGTTCAAAGCCGTTTAAGGTGCTGATGGAGGTTCCCTCGATATAGACTTCTCCCTCCGTTGGCGTGTCAAGGCAGCTTATGAGGTTGAGCAGAGTTGACTTTCCTGAGCCAGACGGTCCTATAATGCTTATGAGGTCGCCTTCCGCTACGACAAAGTCTATTCCCCTCAATGCAGTAAACTCGTTAGGCTGCCCCATATTATAAGTCTTCACCAAACCCTTGCAGAGTATTTCCCCGTCATTCATACCTCAACACCTCTATAGGATCAAGCTGAGACGCATTCCACGCAGGGTACAAGCCAGCGCCCATCCCCAAAAACAGCGAAAACCCCAGCCCGATTGCTATCAAATTCGGCGTTAGTATTGCATTAAAGGTTGTGTACTGCGAAATCAGAATGGAGGACAAGTACCCTAACGTTAAGCCCACGACTCCGCCGATAAGGCTCATGAAAGCAGACTCCTGAAGCACTTGAGTTAGTATCATGGTCGTAGTCGCCCCTATCGCTTTCATGATACCAATCTCCCTCCTGCGCTCCATAACGGACATTATCATGGTGTTCATTATTCCCAAGCCGCCGACTATAATGGAGACCGCGCCTATGCCATAGACCGCCAGCTGCACGGTCTGGAGGCTTGACTCTATCTGGCGTACCATGGTGAGGAAGGAGGATGCCCGGACGTCTTCGACTTGGTCGTTTATCTTCTGGGTGACGTTCTCCACGATGTTGACATCTATGAGTTTCACTTTCAGGGATTCTATCCTGTCGTCGTCCTCTATATCCTGCATCGTCTTAAGCGGCACGTATGCGGCGCCGTCAATGCTGCTGTCCCCAGTCTCTTCAAGTATGCCAACCACATTGAAGTAATAGCTCTCGGTAGTACTATTGGTCCTTCTCTGGTATTCTACCTCATCTCCCACATTGAGGTTCTGTTTTTCAGCGGTTGTATAACCCAGTAGGACGACGGTACTGCCGTCGTCCGAGGAATCCATCTCACGCCCCTCATAAGTGTTTATGTCCTCCCCAATCATGTAGTCCTGGTCGTCTGGGTTGATGCCTGTGAACGTCAGCGAAGAAGATGGCTGACCCCCGCCAAACATCATCCTGCCTCCGAATTCCCCGCCTCTGAATCCTCTTGTTATGCGGTATGAACCGATTGGGACTACGCTCTCAATTTCAGGCCAGGTTTGGAGTTCGTCTATGGCATCCGGGGATATTCCAACGTTGGTATCCGACTCGTCCCTGACGTCTATGACTGAGCCGACGTTTCCGAATTGACTTTCCATCTGTTTGGTCAAACCCTCTCCAATAGAACCGAGAGCCAGCACCAGACCTATTCCCATGGCTATCCCCAACACAGTAAGAGCGCTCCGGAGTTTATGCCTGAACACGTTCTTCAGGGCTATGTCTATCATTTTTACTTGCTTTTCCTGCCTCTGATTCGCCTGTAAGCCAAGTAAGCTATGACGAGAACTACGGCGGCCAGAATTATTGTAGTCGTGCTGATGCTGCTGCTCGACTTTGAGTTCACTCGCGTGGTTGATAGACTTCCACCACCAGACAACGTTATCTTCTCAGTTTGCGTGACTCGCTCGTTGTTGATTCCAGTATACTCAATCTCCAATGTTGCTGGGCCTGTGGCCGAGGTTGAGAAGGTGAAAGTAGTCTGTTTGCTGGGTTTGATGTCAGACTTGTATGAGATAAAACGCTGTTGTTCCTGCGTCTGGTTTATGTTTCTGCCAAACTGGCTGGCATTCTCGCTGGATTGCCTGCTGCGGTTGAACGCACTCTGAGCGTTTGCGGAACCAGAAGTTATCAGCGTGGCTTTTACGCCATCTGCTGTTCTAGTGCCTATGTTGGCGACGTCAATCCTGACGCTGCTGCCGGATGACTGTACTTGCATTATCTCTAATATGACTTTGCCGCTCACGTCAATTCCGATGCTTTTGCTTATGTTGTAGGATGTGCCGCCCACCTTGTAGGTTATGTCTACAGGTATTGAATAAGACGTTGTGCTTGCATCCCATGTGACTGCCAGACCGAAATCCACTTCGACATCCTCGCCGGCCTGAATTTTAGGCAGATACTTCTCGGACGTGCCGACCGGGGCGAACGGTGACGAAAGGTCGAGGTACACCGTCACATCATCCGCATCAGCGCTGCCCACGTTTTTAACGAGTAGTTTCACGTCAGTCTGCTCTCCAGGCCCAGTCGGGGTATAACTCACGTTGATTACCTTAAAGTCCACGCCAGCGTCTTCTACATTAAGCCCGATGGATACGTTGTCTGAAGCTTGGCTCCCCGACTCATCAGTGTAAGACAAACGCAGCGAGACTATGCAGGCTCCGGACGTTGCCGGCTTTATCTGATACGTCAAGTTGAACGTATCATTTACGGTAAGTTCGCCGACATACTTGCGGGAAGAGCCGATGATTGTGACGCAACTGGATGATAACGTTGCTTCCAAGTCTTTGACATGAGACAACGTCAGCCCTGCTAAATCAATCTCATCAGAACTGTCTTTAAAGTAGGTTGTCCGTGAAGGAGCAATCTGGAATGCCGGATTCCCGTATATCCGAATGGGAATCTCCCACGTAGTAAGCTGGTTGTTATCGCGTTTTCCATCGGAGTCAAACCCATCATAACTTATGTATACTTGTATCGTTGTTAAACCTGTTTTTGCCGTTTTTTCCGCGCGAAGTATTACAGGTATCGTCTTAGACTCTCCTGTGTTCAAGCTGCCGACGTAAAACTTTTTGTCTATGTTAACTAGCGCCGTGCTTGAGAGCCATAGTTGAACGTTCTCGGCTTTACTGCCGCCGGTATTTTTCACAACCAGATTGAGGACTCCGCTATCTCCCGGCCGGATATCTGACCCCAGATACGTGGAGTCGAAATCCACGACCATGTTGGTCGGGTCTGTCGAAGTGTCGGAACTCGAAGTTACCGCAGCTACCGAACTCAAAACACAATACATTAACAAAAAACTTACTATCATTCTTTTCATTCTCATTCTGATACACCTCGGCTTATATTTGGCTGACCATTAGGCCTGCAAGTTAATTCCATCCTTTTCATTTTTAATTACCTCCTTACGAATCTGATGATCCTTTTTATAGATGAGAGACAAGCTAATATATCTACCATAATACAAGAAGCACGGTTCTTGTGGTTTGATATTTGGGTAGGGATTATCACATCCCCTTACCACACCCCCCTCTTACCGGACCCTCAAAGTCATGTAGGCTTGATGAACGACCCTGTTTAGGGAACATGTCCTTGTTTTCTTCACGCCATTGTTTCATAGCGTTCATTATGTCTTCTTGAGTTGCGTTTTCTGGCAGCCCAACTTTCTCCCTGATTTCCTGTGCTCTTTGCTCTTGTTCCAAACTTTTGTTTTCTTGTTCGGCCTTTAACTTGGCGTCTAAAGCCTGCCGGTATTCCCTTAACGTCGAGTCTTCGGTCAATCCAAGGTCTTTTAATTCTTCGTCCCACATAGCATCCCTAATTTGTTCTTTGCTAGCATTTTCTGGCAGCCCCAGTCCCTCTAAGAGCGGGCGCTTGAGCATGTGTCGTGGGATGCCTGTTTGGATGCAACCCGTTTTGTAGAAACCGTTTATCCCTCGTTTTTCCATAAATTTTGTTGCGTTTACAGCTGCGTTCGCAGCGATTACCAGTCCAACGACCACTAGGATGGCAACTCCAACAATCAATATCTTCTTGTTTTTGTCCATAATTTGCTTCACCTTGATAAGTATAAGTGATGAAACAGCCTATAAGTTTATGTGAAACAACTGTTGCAGAAAGTGAAACAAAGCCAACGTAACCTAAATTTTCAGTTTAATCAGGTTAGTGCTTCCCAACGGCTTTTTCTCGATTACCCCCCGTTGTTCGAGTTTCACAAGCAACCGAGATACCTTGACCTTAGACAACCCGCTTTCAGCAGTAAGGTGTATCTGCTCTATCTTCTTCTCCTTCAACAGCACCTCAACAATCTTCCGCTCATCCGACGGAAGTATCTTAAGCATACCCTGCATCTGTTTGTGGCTGATCTTCCACTGGAATAACAAAATGATTAAGGCGCCGACAACCATGGCCACGGCAGCTACGCCGTATGTGAGAAGAGGCATCGGTGAGCCCGTATCCTCTATATAGTTTCCGTTAAGAATCGACAGAAGCACGCCTAAGAAAAAGACTGACGTTATTGCCACCGCAAGACGATTCTCAGAAATCTCCATCTTCAATCAGTTATATCACTCTTCATCCTAAGATAGGTTTCCCTGTCGAGTTCACCCGCCACATACCTTCGTTTAAGCAAATCCATCGCCGTCTCACCATTCTTATGCGAGCCGCGGATGAGCCACCAGAAAATCAGAATCACAAGCAAAACAACAGTAAAATTCCACACCACATGCATTGGGATAACACCAAACAACTGGTCTCCAAAAAAAGGCGGAGCCCTACGGACTACTTCCTCACTGCCAAATCGACCTCCCTGCTCAACAAGACTGGAGTTCACAATTACCACATTAGATGTATTTGACATTAACACAATTAAAAGCCTCATAGAATCACCTTCACACCAGAAGAAAGAACATGATGAGAAAAAAATTGGAAAAGCTATTGCCGCTTCTCCTCATACTTCTGAGTTAGCCTAAAAACAAAATCCTTAAGACCTAGGCCCAATGCAATAGCCAACGCCAAAGACACGCCCGCCACAAGTATTTTAAATGAGTCCTCAAGGATTGAAACGTTTGTAATGCCAAAATGAGGCAGTGCTATAACCCCGCCGAAGAATATTATCACTGATTTAACGCAGAACGCCAACATCTCCTCAAAATCAACTTTCCTGTTTTTGATCCTATCCCCTACATAGTCAGCTATTAACAACGCCACGAGCATGATTATGGCGCCGAGTACGGCTTGAGGAGCGTATGCAATCACGTCATTCATGAATTTTGATAGTATTGTCAGGTTCTCGAAGCGTTCTACTCCTTGAGCTAGGAATAACAGGAGGATGTAGCTTTTTATGATACCCGTCAGTAGACTTGTTATGGATATGTCACCAAGGGCGTCAGCCAACCCATACCTGACGAGTTTTTCCTCCCACCCAAAATCAATTGATATGTCTCGGATAATTCTGGATACTATGCCGCCTAAAGTTAAACCGACCAGTATTAGGATTATAAGCCCAAATAGATTATTCATAAGGGGATAAAGGTAGAGCGTAATTAACGGGATATCACTCAACGTTAGTAGGGATACAGCAATAAACCATCTTGTATAAAACACCAAAAAGTTTATTGTATCATCCCAAGCTTTAGCCCTCATGATACTGTATTTTAGTATAAACTCTTGCAGTTTATGACATTTCAGTACTTTGCGAAGGACTTCGGCCATAACAGCTCCGATAACGTAAGCGAATAGAAACAACACTAGGAATACGAGCACTGTTCCAGCATAATTTATTACCTTGGATATCTGCAGGCTCAACGAGTCCGCAGCATTATCCAGTACTCGAGTAGTTAATTCACTCATATTATCGCCTTCGTTAATCATAGGTTGATTATAGGCTCACCCAACCTATCCAAGACGTTAATTAAAAGGAGATAATCCTTTAAATGCCGAGTCAATAGGAACTTTTCCTTTACATACTCATGACCATATTCGCCGAGCTTCTGCATCACAGCCGGATTTTTCAAGAGGTATCTGATTTGATAAGCCAAACCATCTATTGAATGCACCAAAACCCCGGTCAAATTATGCCTCACCTGCAGCGGGATGCCCCCGACAGCACTAGCAATAACCGGCTTTCGCTTCCATAACGCTTCAGTTACAGTCAAGCCAAAACCCTCTTTTAATGATTTCTGCACGATAATTGTCGACCCTCTCTGCAAAGCGTTGATTTCAAGGTTACTGGAATCGGGGAGAGATAGGACATGAATGTCAGGGTCACTATTAGCCATCCTTAAGACCTCAGGCAAAACGCTTATGGACTCAGGATCATCTGCAGCACCACCTCCCGCAAGAACCAGCTGGCACTCGACATACTTTTTCACCAAACTATAGCCTTTTATGACGCCAAGTGGATCCTTCAACCGGTCAAAGCGAGATACCTGCAGTATTATCGGCTTGTCCTTTCTTAGACCATATTTCTCCAAAACTTTGTCCACCGCCTCCTGAGACAGGTCCTTGTTTTTTTCACTCAGAGGATCAATAGAGGGCGGAATCAGAAATTGAGGTATCGACAACTGTCTCGCAAATCTCGGTGACGAAAAAATAGACGCATCATACCGTTTCAC
>CAZKCF010000016.1:8131-10494 GCA_964551365.1 uncultured archaeon | reverse complement strand
CCTGTTAGTCAGGCTCATCCTGCTGGAGTAGAGCGTGCATGAGCTGGCGTTCTCGTTTACTGAAACGTTTATTACAGCATAATCAGAAGTTATTGTGCTTCCGTTCGGCGGCGTCGGATTTTCGAACGAAACCAGCGGCGGAGTCGTGTCCAAAAACGGAGCGACTATCGTAACATTCCAGTCGCGCGTCTTGTTGCTGACTGACGTGTTTCGAGTTAAATTGGCGTATGCGAAAAACTCGTGTGTGGAGTTGACTTGCCCGGTAGCGTTAACCCACCATGTCACAAGCCGAGATTGTCCTGCATTCAAGCTGACGCCAACCGGGTTGCTGCTGTTGGTGTAAAACGGAGTAACACCGTACGTTGTGTTAACCAGACCCTTGTAGGAGCCTCCGCCCGAGCCTGAGCCGCCGGAGAAAAACATGTTGCTGAAGTTGAATTCAGAATCGTAACCTGGTAGAGTACATGTGCCTTGGCAGATGCAGTCGCTTGATGTCACAGCCCTGCTCATTCGCTCAAAACTCGGACAATAGTAGCCAGCCAAATTATAGGTGTACGCGCAGTCGCCGGTATTCGGCCCAGGCACGCCAACGCCATTACAATCTGCGTTTGGGAGAGTTAGGTGGGATACTGAAGTATCCTCGCAGCGGCGAGGGGATGAGTAATAAACCCATCCTGTAGTCGGGTCCTTGAATAATCCGCCGCATGTTTCGGTGCATGTGCCGGATTCAACGTCGCAGCCGCTGATTGGGTCTAGGCTCACATTTATTTCGCCGCAGTTTGAGGTCATGCAGGTCACGTTAACGGTCACGTTGAAGAAACTGTCTTTGGTTACGTTAATGCAGCCGTATGGGTAAACTAACGACACTGCAACCATGGGTTTGGGTGAAGCAAGCGGCAGATAATCAATGTTATCAGCCGCCAACAGGTAGTTTGTGTCACAGAATCCGTCAGAGTCCACGTCACCGCATGTTTCACTGTAACCTGACCCATAAGAATCAGCCCAGAAGTTTCCGCCCAAGTATTGTCCGCCCACAATGTTTGTGCCAGACTGGTTTGTCGTATTCCATGATGCGATGGAGGTGTTGATAACAAAGTTGTTTGAGTTGTTGAAGAAGTTGTTGTAGATTATGTTGCCTGAGGATGAAAGAAGTTGGATACCCTGACCGTTTCCTTCAATAAAACAGGAGCTAACGTTGTTGTTATAGGTACTACTCAGGCTTAGACCATAATCGGTATTGTTTCTTATTACACAATCACTGAGGAGGTTATTATTCCCAATGCCTCCGCAGTCAAAATAAACTCCCATAGTATTGTTAACAGAAGTTAGGTTGCTGAACACACCAGAGTCCACCCGCATCAGGAAACCAATAGAGTTGTTTGAAGCAGAGACATTATTGAGTCGCATCCTAACGTTGCTACTATAAAGGTAGAACCCTGAATCAACGTTCGAATTAGATGAAACATTGTAGATAAAACTATCTTCAATGTAATACGTCTCCACACCCTCATGCCACTCAGTGAAAACACAATTCCTTAAGGTTACGTTAGTGAGCGGCAACGAACCAGACCCCGCAGCCTCAAACCCCTGTGTACCAGACATCCGTGTTCCGTCAACAAGATGGTTCTGACAGTCTAAGACAACGTTGCTGGCATTCACGTAAAAGCACGAAGGAAAACCATTATAGTCCACTACATTGCCCGCAAGATAATAGACCCCCGGCTGCGTGATGTTAGCGCATCCGGTCAGCTGGGTTGAGTTGACGAGAGTGTAATTGACGATAAGACGAGGCCAGTATTCCTGAGACGCCTCCTTAGAGTAGAAAGACTTACACGCGCTTAACAAGGATTGGTCAATGAGGATTACGCCGTAGTTTGGTTCGCCGCCGTTAATCCAGTCTCTGACGAGGGGCGTAATGTTCCAGTTTTTCCAGCCGTAGTCTGATGTGCCGCCAACAGTCTGATTGCATCCGCTGGTTGACACGTAGTCTCCGCCAGCGTTAGTCCAATTTTGCTGGTACCATCTGGCAAACCACGTGGTGCCGTTGACTAGAGGATTGTTTAGGGTGTTGGAGCCGTTTCCTTCACGCCAAGACTTAGTTATCCGGTATGCCATGATATTTGCAGAATCATTTGCCGAAAAACAGTCGCTGTCATAGTAGTACAAATACAGTTGAACATCATTTACGGTAGCGTCGAACGGTATCTGAGACAAGTTAAACTGCAGCAAGCCCCTAGAGTGGTCTGCACCGGTCATGAAGCCTACTGCAATCCTGCTTGAGCCGCCCTCATTGTACTCGTTGTCCGGCAGGATGTCAAGATGGATGAACGAGTCCTGTTGGGGGTAAAAGACGTTTTCTTGAG
>CAZKCF010000016.1:0-8121 GCA_964551365.1 uncultured archaeon | reverse complement strand
ATGTAGGATACGATAAGGCGGGGACGCAGTGATTCATTAGACACGTCGCTGCTGTAGAAGAACTTCGCCCAGCCGCCTGTTTCAAGCAATATGCCATAGTTGGTGTAGGTTCCGTTAAACCAGGCGGAAACAAACGGCGTTATGTTCCAAGAAAACCACGTATTATTTTCGTCGGTTACTATCGCATAATCTCCTGCCGTAGGATAATAACTGGGCTGATTGTTCCACATCACCCCAAACTCGTTCCAGCCAGAAGTCACCCTATAAACGCTTACCGTAGAGTTGCCACCATGTAGGCTATCCTGCCCAGACTTGAAAAGACTCAACACAGCAGAGGTTATGACGGAGCCGGGAGGTATTGACGACAAATTAAACTCCAAAAACGACTTAAAACGATTTGCATCAGTAACCCCCATCATGAGGTAACTACTTGAACCCGTGTTAGTGTTTGGGGAAATATTCTCCACATATGCATCTTTGCCATCGGAACCCGGCTGTAGGAAAACATCAGTAACGTTGGTGGTGTTGAACGTGAAGGCATCAAACTGCCCACCGCCACCAGAGTCGTAGCCTTGCTTCAAAGAAGAGACATACAAGGTCAGGAGTAAGAAAGTCAACACTACGGGCAACAGCGTTTTCTTCAATCTTGCTGGCAAGACTACCACTCTTACAACCAATTAAATATTCTGTTTCAGGCATTTTAAACCAAAAAAAACAATGTAATAACGTGAAACCACTGGTCTTGTGCATAGACAGAGACAACGACATAGGAGAAAAAACAGGAATATCCGGACCGATAATAGGACACCAAGAAAATCTGAAAGCCGCCGAAGCCCTCGCCCTCGCAGACCCAGAAGACACCGACGTAAACGCACTCTTCGCCGCAATAAAGATTGCGAAAAAGCTTGAAACAGAAGTCGTGACTGTGACGGGCGACATCAGCATTGGAGTGGTTTCCGACACGAAAGTTGCGGAACAACTGGACAAAATAATAAAAGACCTTAAGCCAGAGTCCGTGATAGTCGTGACAGACGGCGCCGATGATGAGCAGCTTCTTCCTGTGGTACAGTCGCGGGTGAAAATCAACTCAGTCCAGACTATAGTGGTGAGGCAGAGCAAGGAGTTGGAGAAAGCGTATTTCACGGTAACGAACTTCCTCAGGGAGGTTTCTGAAGAACCCAGCACTGCGAGGCTTCTTTTCGCGTTGCCGGGGGTCATACTGGTGCTGCTGGTTTTAGGTGGGCTGAGTGCATTAAACTACATAGTCTTGGTGATAGGAGCCTACTTTATCATAAAAGGCTTGGGCTTTGAGGAACAGTTTTTCGGGTGGATTTCAAGCTTCATTAAGTCGCTTTCCATCGAGAGGATAAGCACAATAACGTACATCACGTCGGTGATAGTTCTCATGGTCGGCTTAGGCTACGGATACGCCGACATGCAGAGGAGCCCAATAGACTCAAACAACATAAACTCCACGCTAGACTCTATGGCAATATTCGTACTGAATTCGCCGTCAATAGACCTCATCCTGCTGGCCGTGGCGATAGCGACCATAGGCAAGAGCGTGGACGACTATAACCTGAAAAAATATATCGCCATAAGAAAGTACCTGATACTGCTCGCGTTCACTGTAATGGTGAAAGTCCTCATATCCTCTTGGGCCAACTTCTGGATAAACGAAGCATTCGGTCTAGGCGACTTCATCTTCTTCGTGACGCTTGCGATAATAGGATTCGGCATGTGGATTAGATTCACGGAATACATATTCATCGGAGAAATACAGTCCATAAAACGCACCATAGAAGACTTAACAGGGAAAGAAGTCTACAACAAGGAAGGAAAACACTTGGGCAAAGTCAACAAAGTAGTCATGAACGGGCAAACCCTAAAGAACATAAAAGTAGGCAAGAAAAAAATACCCGGAGAAGACATAATCTCGCGAGACACAGTCATAGTAGTCAAAACAGAGTGAACAAAAAATCGAACGCCACACTATTTCTACAGTATTTATGGCCCTAATGCGGTATTAATTACAGCTATGAAATACAAAAACGCGCACCGACAAATGCAGTTCGCAGACATACCCGGCTCAGACTTTCCGCGCGTGAAAGAACGCCAGATAGTGTCCACTGAGGAAAAACTCAAGCTTCTTCTAGGAGTCAACACAGAAATATCACGCAGCCTGGACATGGACAAAACACTCTCAAGCATTGCGGAAAGCGCAGCCAAAATAACAGGAGAACCTAAGGTAGCCATCAGGTTAATAGACGGCGACAAAGTCAAAATCATAAGCGGCACACAGGAGGGAGGATTCTCCGAAGAACAGATAACGGCAATGAGAGACCACGCTAAAGAAAGCGGCCTTGAAAGCCCATCCTTCAAGGAACTCGCCTCAGGCAAAAGCTTCGTTTACGTTGCGGACGCTACGACAGACAACCGCGTTCGAGACAAAAAATTGGCTGAAAGACTAGGCTTCAAGTCATATGTCGCAGTCCCACTAAGGGAGTCAGGCCAAATACAGTTCGCTGAAATGCAAGCCTCAGACTTCCCTGAAGTCATAGAAGACAAAGTCGCGGGCAAAATAGTCGGAGACCTGAGAGTATACAGCAGCGCCCAGTACGCGTTCAGCCCGGAAGACATCGAGCTGTTGGGCAATCTTGCCGTGCAGGCCTCAATAGCATTAAACAACGCCAGATTGCATCAGCGGGTTCAAGAGCTGGCCACAACCGACGGTCTGACGAACCTGCCTAACCGGAGAACATTCGAAGAGAGGCTTGACGCAGAACTGGCTCGAGCGCGGCGTTCCGGGCATCCGTTGTCGCTTGTCATGTTTGACATAGACCACTTTAAACACTATAATGACACTAATGGCCATCGTGCTGGAGACGCTCTTTTGACTCAACTGGGGGGTATAGTAAGGAGGAACGTGCGTGTGACTGACACTCCCGCGAGATACGGCGGCGAAGAGTTTGCGGTGATACTGCCTGAGACTGACAAAGAGGGGGCTTGGAAGGTTGCTGAGAAGATTCGTAAGGCTGTCTTTGGCACAGACTTTCCTCATGGAGAGAACAGCCGTTATTGGAGGGTATGACTGCCGGCAAGGTTACGGTAAGCGTTGGCGTGGCCACGTTCCCGCACGATGCCGGCGGCAAGGAGCAGCTGGTTTGGGCAGCCGACAACTGCCTGTACATGGCAAAGGAGTTCGGCAGAAACAAGGTCGTCCTCGCTGAAGGAGTTTACCGGGGCAAACCAAAAGAGTGATGCTGGTGGATACGTGCGAGACAGACACCCAAGGGTTTACACCAGAAGGTACTTGAACATTATTTCTATCAGGTTTCCAGCATATAATGTGGCAACGTAGGCTGCAAGCAGTATTGGCACGAACTTGACACCCCACTTTATTCTAATCTCGGAGGGGATTTTGCCTTCACGCGCGAGCTTCTTAAGCTCGTCGACTTGTTTTTGGGTCAAACCCTCAATGTTCCTGCTTTGAGCAAGCTTGACGCCATCGACAAAAACGTCGCTTGCAGGCACATCCCATTTGCGAAGCTCTGAAACGCTTATCGTTTTCTGCAAAGCTACTTTTTCAACAGCCTTCAAGTAGACTGAAACAAACAGCATGAGAGGTATGATGGAGTACCAGAAAGCCAGCGACAGAGTGAAGTTGAACGCCACTAATAGAGGCAGGAACGAAAAACACAGCAACAGCAATACTTTTCTGTCATTAAGAGACTCCCGGAACTTGACGAAAACCTCTGGTCTTCTGAAACTCAAAAACGCTGCGTAAAAAAGCAGATACGGGAAAGACAAAAAAGCCATGTCAACGAAAAAGGTGATATAGTATGGAACCAGCCGCGAGTTAACCCAAAAAAAGCCCAGACCATCAAGCAACCCCAACGACAAGCCGACGCCCGCCAGAAGCTTTACGTCCCCGCCGCCCCACTGACCCAACCGGAATATGCCATAACCAAGCAGGAGATAAGCCAAACCCAAAACCAGAGTACTGAGCAACACACGGTAGTTGTTAAGCAGAATGGAAAAAAACACGGCCAACAAAACCAACGCCGAAACCAAACCCAAACTCAATTTGTCAGGTATTTCGCTCGTCTTCAAGTCAGCTAAGCTAGCCAGAAACAAAAAAACCGCCGAAACCAAAACAACAACAAACGTCAAAAACATGGTCCTACAGTATTTATTTTCACTTCAAGGTAATAATTCATAAGGTGGTTCAGGTGACCAACATAGGCGTGCTAGTCTCAGGCAGAGGGAGCAACCTGCAGTCAATAATAGACTCAATAAACAGAAAAGAAATCAACGCAAAAATCACGGTCGTAATAAGCGACGTCGAAGACGCCTACGCCCTTGAGCGAGCCAGAAAACACGACATACCCGCCGTCTTCGTGAACCCCAAAGGCAAAGACAGAGAAAAACTAGATGAAGAGATAGCAGAAACCCTGAGAGAACACAACGCAGACCTGATTGTGCTCGCAGGCTACATGCGCATACTAGGCAAAGACTTCGTCAGAAAACACTATGGGCGAGTAATGAACATTCATCCTGCGCTGCTTCCGTCGTTCCCGGGCCTGCACGCTCAAAAACAGGCGTTTGAGTATGGGGTGAAGGTTTCAGGCTGTACCGTGCATTTTGTTGACGCTGAAGTCGATCATGGCCCGGTCATAATACAGAAGGCTGTTCCGGTGCTTGAAGACGACACCGAAGAGACGTTAGCCAAGAGGATTCTCGAAGAGGAACACAAGAGTTACCCTGAGGCGATAAGACTGTACACTGAAGGAAGACTTAAGATTGTCGGCAGAAAGGTTGCTGTCAGAAAATGATAGTCTGCTTTGACCTTGAGGGGCCGCTTTCACCGCAAGACAACGCCTACGAGCTGATGAGCCTGATTGAAAACGGGCGCACGCTTTTTGAGAAAATAAGCAGGTATGATGATATCTTAACATTAGAGCAACGGGGAGGCTATGAACCGGGCGACACCCTAAAGCTAATCCTACCGTTCCTGGTCTCACACAAGCTGGGCGGAGAAGACGTGAAAAAAGTTTCCGAAAACTCCACTATAGTGGGCGGCGCACGAGAAGTCGTGAAGAGTCTTTCTGCAGGAGGAGTTAAAGTTTATGTCATCTCAACGAGCTACAGTGAACATGCACTAAACATTGCGAGGAGGCTTGGAATCCCGGAAGAGAATGTCTACTGCACCAGAGTCGACTGGGAAAAACTTCAGGGATTATTTGACGACACTGCGGGAGACATCGTGGGTGAAGCAGAAGGCGACTTAAAACAGATAACAGAAGACACCGTCTTGGAGAAGCGGTTTGACAGCTTTTACATGGAGCTGAGCACAACAGCCTTCGGCAGGAAAACAGAAGAAGTGAAAGTTGTGGGCGGCGCAAGAAAGCTACGAGCAGTAGAGGGGATAGCAGGCGACAACGGCGCCAGTTTGAGCGACATTGTCGTGATTGGCGACAGCATAACAGACTATAAAATGCTTCAGGCAGTAAGAGATAATGGGGGATCAAGTATAGTATTCAACGGAAACAAGTATGCGCTGCCCTATGGGAGCGTGGGGTTGGCTTCCGAAACAATAAAGCCTGTTCTAGAACTTGCTGGAGCGTTTGCAAACGGAAGCATAACTAAAGTGAAACAACTGGTGGAATCAAAGCCCAATAAGACGGCGCCCTTTTTCCACTGGATTCCAGACTTAAGCCAAAAGAAACTGAGTGAAGTAGAAATAAAGCACATGCACTACAGGAGTATTGTCAGGGGGATGTCGTCTAAACTAGGGTGAATTATGGACGCTATAGGTATTGGAGCATTAAACTACGACAGGCTTTACTCGGTCAGAAAACTTGCCAAACGCGGCACACACGAGCCGATAAGACAGGTCTGTGAGTCCCCCGGCGGTTCGGCTGCCAACACGATTGTCGGCTTAAGCAGGCTCGGATTCAAGACAGGCTTCATTGGCGCCGTAGGCTGTGACAGCGAAGGCGAAACCATTTTAAGGGAGTTTAAGAGAGACGGCGTTTGCGTTGAACACGTGAAAGTCGTCGATGACAGGACTGGCATAATTATAGGGTTTGTGGAATCAAAGGGTGAGAGGACGATGTACCCGTATCCAGGAGCAAACAACACGCTTGTTTTAAGCGCACGCGACATCAAGTTTGCGGGAAAAGCGCGAGTAGTCCACATGAGCTCTTTCGTTGGCGGAAAACAGCTTAAGGAGCAGGAGAAACTGATTAAGAAGCTCAGTGGAGTGAAGATAAGTTTTAGTCCAGGACACTTGTATTCGTCTAAAGGTTTAAGCAAACTGAAGACAATAGTCGAGCGAACATGCATCTTGTTTTTGAACGAAGACGAACTCTCGAATCTCACTGGAATGAGCATTTCAGGCGGAACGAAAAAACTGCTGGACGCCGGCGTACAGTGCGCTGCAGTCACCTTAGGCGCTGAAGGTTGTTTTGTGAGAACGCAAGACGAAAGTGTTCTAGTAAAAGCCAAGAGGATAAAGGCTGTTGACACGACAGGTGCTGGAGACGCGTTTGCGGCAGGGTTTCTGGCAGGTTACATGAAAAACAAGAGTGTTCGAGAGTGCGGCATCTTAGGCAACACGGTTGCAGGATACTGCATAAAAGGTTTCGGAGCACGATACCTACCAAAGAGGAAAGAAATAAAAATAAAAGAATAAGGGGTCGCATAGACCCCTCATAGAACAGCGCATTACATCTCGTCCATTCCACCCATTCCGCCCATGCCGCCGGGTGGCATGCCGCCGGGTGGCATACCGCCAGGAGGCATTCCGCCGCCCCGGGGTTTAGTGGACGCTATGACGTCGTCTATGCGCAGTATTAGCTCTGCTGCCTCTGAAGCGGACTTAACAGCCTGCGTCTTAATCTTCAGCGGCTCGATAACGCCCTTCTTCCACATGTCGGATATCCTGCTCTCCAACACGTCCACGCCGATGTCAGCGCCCTCCTTATCGTGCTTGGCCCTAAGCTTCACAAGCGTGTCTATTGCGTCCATGCCTGCGCTTTCGGCTAGTGTTCGGGGTATTATTTCTAGTGCGTCTGCGAAGGCGTTTACTGCCAACTGCTCCCGGCCGCCAACTGTTTCAGCATACTCTCTAAGGCGTCGTGCAGCCTCTATTTCAGGTGCGCCGCCGCCTGCGACAACCATCCCGACTTCCACTGACGCTGAGACTCCGCCCAACGCGTCTTGTACAGCGCGCTCTACTTCGTCGACGACGTGTTCTGTGCCGCCTCTGATTAGTAGGCTGACTGCCTTCGGGTTCTTGCAGCCGCGCACGAAAATCATTTCATCGCCTGAAATCTTCAGTTCCTCAACAAGCTGGGCGCTCCCTAAGTCGGACTTGTCTATTTCCTTCAGGTTTGTGGCTATTTTAGCGCCGGTTGCTTTCGAGAGTTTTTCCATGTCGGATTTCTTCACTCTTCGGGCTGCGAGTATTCCTGCCTTAGACAGGAAGTGCTGCGCGAGGTCGTCTATTCCCTTCTGACAGAATAGGACGTTCGCCCCGCTTTTGACTACGGCGTCAACCATCTCGCGTATCATTGATTCTTCGCGGTCTATGAAGGCTTGAAGCTGGCTGGGGTCAGTGATTTGGATTTCAGCGTCCGTTTCAGTTTCCTTAACTTCCAGCGCAACGTCCAGTAGCGCGATTCTGGCTTTTTCTGTTTTCTTTGGCATGCCGGCGTGCACTCGCTCTTTGTCTATGATTATGCCTTCAATCATCTCGGAGTCTGAAGTGCTTCCTCCCTCCTTCTTCTCGACTTGTACGTTGTCCAAGTCCACGATGATTTTCCCGTCTTCTTTTTCCGCCACCTGCTTTATGGCTTTCACGCAGAGTTTAGAGAGCATTTCCTTTGAGGATTCAGCCCCCTTGCCGGTCATGGCGGTTACCGCGATTTCCTCCAAAAGCTTTGTGTCCTCGAGCGATACCTTCTTTCCGATTTCGTTGAGTATCTTCGAGGTTTTTTCAGCGCCAAGCCGGTATCCTTTAGCTATGAGGGTGCTGTGTATCCCCTGCTCCAAAAGCTTTCCGGCGTTTGATAGTAGTTCTCCGGTTAGGACTACTGCGGTGGTGGTTCCGTCGCC
>CAZKCF010000015.1:0-10523 GCA_964551365.1 uncultured archaeon | reverse complement strand
ATGCTCTCTGATGTGTCCAAAATAATGGTGCGAAACAGGCTGCGGCGTCTGCCGGTGATACAGGAAGACCATGTAGTTGGTATCGTGACTGTCTTGGACATGCTGAAGTTCTTGGGGCGCGGCGACTTCAAGGGCATTGATGCCGAAAAGAACTTGAGCGTCCGCGTTGACGAGATAATGGAGAAGAATGTGCGTTCGTTCACTCCCGGTCAGGATTTGTCCGAAGTTTTGAGTGCGGTTAAGGAGACGGGTTTGGGCGGTTTCCCTGTGCTGGATGATGGCAGATTGTGTGGCATAGTGACGACGACGGACATAATTCGGGGTGTGTACCGGAAATGATGTCAAAACTAGAATACCGAAACGTTTTTATATTACCTTTAACTAATACATAAGTTACTTCTTTTTTTCTTGAAACAAATTGATAGATAATATACTAGTACCCAAGCACGAGGTTTTGAGTCCGGAGGACGCAGAGAAACTGCTGGCGAAGTATGGGGTAACCCGCGAAGACATGCCTAAGATACTGAAAAGCGACCCATCACTAGTTAAGTTCAAACCCGCGGCTGGCAGCATAATAAAGATTACTCGATATACTGCTGAGATAGGGTACTCCGCATACTACCGTGTTGTGGTTGAAGGGTGAGAGTTTGATAAGAATAAGCGATTTCGTAAAAAAAGAGGATTTGACAAAATTCCAGATCGAGTCGTTCGACTGGCTGATAGACTATGGTCTGCAGGAAGTAATAGACGAAAAAGGTCCGCTGGAAATAGACATTGAAGACTATTCTCTTGAACTCGGCAAACTCCGCGTGGGCTCGCCGGAAGTCAAGGAGTCCGGGCAGGGCCCTGAACCAAGGTACCCAATAGAATGCAGGTTCAGGAACCTCACCTACTCCGCTCCGATAATACTGACGTTCATAGAAAACGGAGAGTCTGTTGACGTCGAAATCGGCCACCTGCCGATAATGCTCCGCTCGAAAGCATGCCTGCTGCACGGACTAAACGACGAAGAACTCATGCAAGCAGGCGAAGACCCCGAAGACCTCGGAGGCTACTTCATAATAAACGGGACAGAGCGCTCACTAATAATCGTCGAAGACCTGGCTCCAAACAGGATAGTCACGACAAGAGAGGTTGTGACAGGAAAAGACGTCACAATAGCAAAAGTATTCTCGGTACGACAGGGCTTCAGGTCCAGAGTGACCGTGGAAAAAAGAGAGACCACAAGCGGCGGAACACTCTTCGTGACGTTCCCCGGAATACCCAACAGGATATCCCTCACGATACTGATGAAGGCGCTCGGCATGACCGACGAGGAAATACTCGGCATGTTCACTGATGAAATGAAGATTGAGGTTATGTTAAACCTCGAGCTCAAGAACATGAGCAACGACGAGGCGTTCGACTACCTCGGCAAAAGAGCCGGCGCCGGACACGCTAAGCAATACCAGAGCACCAGAGCGAACCAGGTGATAAACAACTTCCTGTTGCCTCACATAGGCAACACGGAGAAGGAGCGGAGGGCTAAAGCCAGATACCTCGGCATAATGGCCAAGAAGGTAATGGAATTGGACTTAAGCTTAAGAGAGCCGGACGACAAAGACCACTACTCCAACAAGCGACTAAGGCTTGCCGGAGACCTAATGCAGGAACTCTTCAGAGTAAGCTTCAACAAAATCGCGCGCGACATAAAATATCAGCTTGAAAAGCAGAACGCGCGGCACAGGGCAGTCAACATAAAAACCGCAGTCCGAAGCAACAATTTGACTGAAAGCATCTGCTATGCGTTGGCTACAGGAAACTGGACGGGCGGCAGAAGCGGCGTAAGCCAAGTGCTTGATAGGACAAACCACCTTGCTTCAATAGCGCACAGGCGGCGTGTGTCCTCGCTTTTGAGCAGAAGCCACCCGCATTTCGAGGCTCGTGATTTGCATGCCACGCAGTGGGGTAGGGTGTGCCCGAATGAGACTCCTGAGGGGCAGAACTGCGGTTTAGTCAAGAATCTTGCGGTGGGCGCCTACGTCACCACTGACGAAGACGAGGGTTTAATCGAAAAGTATTTGTCCGACCTGGGTGTGAAATAGAATGGCTAGCGTATACTTGAACGGAAGGTTTTTAGGCGAACACTCTAAGCCAGAGCAGCTGGTAAAACAGTTGCGTGAAATCAGGCGTGAGGGCAAGCTCCCCTACACAGTCTCAATATCCCACCGAGAGGAAAACAGCGAGGTCCAGATTTACACCGACAAAGGCCGCGTTTTAAGGCCGCTGGTTGTCGCGGAAAACGGAAAGTCAAAGCTTAGTGAAAAGCATGTAACCCAACTGAAGGAAGGCAGCATATCCTGGGAGGATTTGCGGCGTGAAGGCATAGTTGAATACATCGACACCGAGGAGGAGGAGAACGCCTACATAGCCCTCACTGACGAGCAAATAAACAAAGAACACACGCACGTTGAAGTCACCCCCTCCGTAATACTTGGAATAAGCTCCGGATTTGCGCCTTATCCTGAACACAATTCTTCCCCGCGTGTCACCATGGCTGCGGCGATGGCCAAGCAAAGTCTCGGTTTATATGCTTCGAACTACTACGTTCGGTTTGACAGCAGAGCCAACGTGATGCATTACCCGCAAATACCGTTGGTTAAGACAGACATCACCGACTCGCTTGACTACAACAGGCGTCCTGCAGGTCAAAACTTTGTTGTGGCAGTAATGAGCTACGAAGGCTACAACATGGAAGATGCGGTCATACTAAACAAAAGTTCTATTGAACGCGGCTTAGGCAGGTCAACGTTCTACAGAACATACACCGCCGAGGAGAGAGACTACCCCAGCGGCCAGCGCGACACGTTCGAGATTCCTAGCGAAGAAGTTGAGGGAACTCAGTCTCCGGAGTGCTACGAGAAGTTGGACAAGGATGGGTTAATCTCCCCAAGCCTTGACGTGGACACTGATGAAGTTCTCATAGGAAAGACTTCCCCGCCAAGATTCCTCGAGGAAATCGGGCCGTATGGTCTAATCAAGGAAAGGCGGCGTGAGACTTCCACGACCGTGCGCCACATGGAGTCGGGTGTCGTAGACTGTGTCGTGCTCACTGAGACAAACGAGAAAAACAAGATAGCTAAGGTTCGCGTTAGAAGCCAGCGTGTTCCGGAGCTGGGAGACAAGTTCGCGTCACGCCACGGGCAGAAGGGTATTGTGGGACTTCTTGTGCCGCACGAAAACATGCCGTTCACCAAAGACGGCGTAGTGCCTGACCTAATCATAAACCCCCATGCCATTCCATCAAGAATGACTGTAGGTCACGTTCTCGAAATGATTGGCGGGAAAATAGGTTCACTAAACGGAAAGCTCGTTAACGGCACAGTATTCGAGAACGACAAGGAAGAATACCTGCGAAACGAGCTCGTGAAAAACAACCTAAGCAGCACTGGGAAAGAAGTCATGTACAACGGCGTCACAGGCGAGAAATTCGAAGCAGAAATTTTCATCGGAGTAATCTACTACCAAAAACTACACCACATGGTAGCCAACAAAATGCACGCCCGCTCAAGAGGGCCGGTGCAGATGCTGACACGCCAGCCGACTGAAGGCCGCGCTAGGGAAGGCGGCTTAAGGTTTGGTGAAATGGAACGCGACTGCCTTATAGCGCACGGCGCGTCGATGATGCTCAAAGATAGGCTGCTTGACGAGTCTGACAAGATTATCGTGCCCATATGCTCTAAGTGCGGTCTCATAGCTGCGAGAGACTTTGAGGGCAGGATGACTTACTGCCCGATATGTGGTGAAGTGCAGACATACAACGTCGAGATAGCTTACGCGTTCAAGCTGCTGTTAGACGAGCTTAAGGGAATGTGCATTTACCCTAAACTAAAGTTGGGTGATAAAGTATGATTATACGAAAAAGAATAGAGAGCATAGAGTTCGGGTTGTTTTCACCCAAGATGATACAAAAGCTCTCGGCGGCCAGAATATACACTCCAACGACATACGACGACGACGGATACCCCATTGAGGGCGGCCTCATGGATCCCCGCCTTGGCGTCATAGACCCTGGAATCAGATGCAAGACATGCGGCGGAAGACTTGGCGAATGCCAGGGACACTTCGGCCACGTGCAGCTTACGAGGCCGGTCATACACGTAGGCTACGCCCGCGAAGTCTACAACATACTCCGTGCCACATGCAAGTCGTGCAGCAGAATACTCGTGTCAGATGATGTTCTGGCAAAGTATCCGCCTGAAGGCATTACGTCTGGCGTCGTAAACGAGCTGTGGGAGAAGGCGATAAAAGTCTCAAACGGCGAAGACAAGTGCCCGCACTGCGGAGTAAAACAGGCGAAGCTGAAGTTCGTGAGACCCTATTCCTATTATGAGAAAGAAAACAGCCTGCTGGTAACCGACGTCAAAGAACGCTTTGAGAAGATAACCGACGCAGACTTAAAATACTTTGGGCTTAAAGTAAGGCCCGAGTGGATGATACTCACAGTAATACCCGTACTGCCCATAACAACACGACCGTCAATAACACTAGAGTCAGCTGACCGAAGCGAAGACGACCTAACCCACAAGCTGGTGGACATACTGCGCATAAACCAACGCCTTGAAGAAAACATAAACTCGGGCGCGCCTCAGCTTATCATCGAGGACTTGTGGGATCTTTTGCAGTACCACATTGCAACCTACTTTGACAACGGCATAACCGGTATTCCGCCTGCAAGACACCGTTCAGGAAGGCCTCTGAAGACTATAGCTCAACGGCTTAAGGGTAAGGAAGGAAGATTCCGAAACAATCTCTCAGGAAAGAGAGTGAACTTTTCAGCGAGAACCGTTGTCGGGCCAGACCCTAACCTCAGCATAGTCGAAGTTGGTGTTCCCTACCCTGTGGCGATGGAACTCACTCTGCCTGAAAGCGTTAACGAAAAAAACCTAGAGCGGCTTAAAGAGTGCGTGCGCAACGGGCCTAACATGTATCCCGGAGCACACAACGTAATCTCTGAGGGCAGGCGAAAGAGGATTATGGACGAGACCAAAGACGTCATAGCCGACGCTCTACTGCCTGGCGACGTCGTTGAAAGACACCTCATCGACGGCGACATAGTATTGTTCAACAGGCAGCCGTCGCTACACAGGATATCCATGATGGCTCATCGCGTGAAGGTACTCCCCTATAACACGTTCAGAATAAATACGGCAGTCTGCGCCCCATACAACGCAGACTTCGACGGCGATGAGATGAACCTGCATGTGCCGCAGTCTGAGGAGGCTGCAGCCGAAGCGGACATAATGATGAGCGTACAGGAAAACATCATCTCGCCGCGGTTCGGTAAACCCCTGATTGGAGGGCGGCACGACCACGTCAGCGGAATGTTCCTACTCACAAGCAGAGCCGAAAAACTAAGCCGAGCCGAAGTACTTAAAATAACGCAGGGCATAGTGGCGCTTCCTCCTGAGAAAAAGAGTTTCACGGGCAAGGAAATCTTCCAGTTGCTTCTGCCTGAGGACTTTGACTTAACCTACAAGGCAAAGATTTGCAACAAATGCGTGACCTGCCTTAAGGAAGAGTGCAAGCACGACGCGTATGTTTCAATAAAGAAGGGCAAACTAGTGTCCGGGCTGATTGACGCTGAAGGCATGGAGGGCGCGCTGTTGAACGCGTTGTTCATAAAATATGGTTCTGAAAAGTCTCGCGATTTCATAGACCAGTCCACCCGACTTTCAATACGGGCTATAATGCGGTACGGCTTCAGCATCGGAATAGACGAGCAGGACGTGCCCTCAAGAGGTTTGAAGGAAATTGACGCGCTTCTGTCTGACGCCGAGAAGAAGGTTGACGACCTCATTAAGGCTTACGCCAATAACGAGCTTAAGACAATCCCCGGGAAGTCTGGCAGAGAATCGCTTGAGGAATACATTATGGCAGAGCTCGGTCGCGCCAGAGGCGAGGCCGGTAAACTTGCCGCAAAGTATATTGGAATGAACACGGCCGTCGTGATGGCTCAGACTGGAGCCCGAGGAAGCATGCTCAACTTAACCCAGATGTCTGGCTCAGTGGGCCAGCAGGCGGTCAGAGGCAAGCGTATCCGAAGAGGTTATCATGCTAGAACCCTGTCGCACTACAAGCACGGTGACGTCAGCGCTGAGGCTAATGGTTTCGTCAAGTCCAGCTTCAAGAAGGGTTTGACGCCCGCGGAATACTTCTTCCACTCTATGGGTGGTCGTGAGGGTCTAGTCGACACTGCCATAAGAACCGGTAGGAGCGGGTACATGCAGCGTCGGCTTATTAATGCCCTACAAGACTTGTCTGTGCACAAGGATGGGACTGTTAGGGGTGATGGTGGTATGATAGTTCAATTCCATTATGGTGAGGATGGTGTGGACCCGATGAAGAAGGGTTATTTGCCGAAGGCAGGTTGATGTTGTTATGGACGAAGAGAATTTACCTGAAGCGATAGTCGAGAAGTTGAATGGCATGGATAAGGAGCAGAAGAAAAGGTTCTTAGAAGCCTATGAGCGGGCTAGGGTTGTTCCTGGCGAAGTGGTTGGGACGGTTGCCGCCCAGTCGATAGGCGAGCCGGGAACGCAGATGACGCTCAGGACTTTCCACTATGCTGGTGTCGTCGAGTTGAGCGTGCCGTTGGGTTTGCCCAGGCTTATTGAGATTATTGATGCTAAGCGTTCTCCGAAGAATTCTCTGATGACTGTGTTTTTGACTGAGGAGTACAACAAGACTAAACGGGATGCTGATGAGATTTCGCAGCAGTTGCCAGAACGCTTTATTTCAGATGTTTGTCAGATAAAGATTGACGCTCAGAAGAAGGAGCTTCTTATCAAGACTGAAAAGGCTGAAGCCAAGGAAATAATAGAGAAGATACTTGAGGAGAAGCCTCGTGGGGATGTTTTTAGGATAAGTGGCGACTCTCTGTCTGATCTCCAGAAACTTAAGCTGAAGATTGAGAAAAAACGTGTTTCTGGCCTTAAGGACATACGCAGGGCGTTCGTTAGGAAGCACGGCGAAGAATATATGATCTACACCGAAGGCTCTAACCTGAAGTCTGTTCTAGCAATCGAAGGCGTTGACAAATTTAGGACTACAACAAACGACATCTATCAGATTTACGAGACGCTTGGAATCGAGGCCTGCAGGAACGCCATCATCATCGAAGCTAAGAAGGTTTTGGATGACCAGAACCTTGATGTTGACATACGACACATAATGCTTGTGGCGGACATGATGACTGTCACCGGCGAGCTTCAGGCTGTCGGACGACAGGGCATAAGCGGCTCGAAAGGCTCTGTACTAGCGAGAGCCGCGTTCGAGGAAACGGAAAAACACATACTAAATGCGGCATTGCATGCTGAAGTCGACCAGTTGGGCGGAGTAGCCGAAAACATCATCGTCGGCCAGCCAATACCTGTTGGAACAGGGACGGTAAAGCTTGCTGTAAAACCCGAATTCATGTTCTCAAGTAAAGATAAAGAGCGAGAGGAGTCTAAAAAATGAGCGACATCAAAGAAGAGGTATCCCGGGCGGTTAAAACCGGCAAGGTGGTTCTCGGGTCCAAAAAAACCATAAAGAGTTTATTAACTGGTAATCCCAAATTAATTGTCGTTAGCGACTCCTGCACCAACGAACTGAAGGACAGGCTGTCGTACTACTCTACTCTGGCGGGCATACCGTGCAAGACAGTTGAAGGCACAACACTAGAGCTGGGGTCACTTTGTGGTAAACCCTACACCGTGTCTGCGTTGGCTGTGCTGGACGCCGGCAAGTCAAAACTACTTGACAAGAAGAGCAGGTGAAATCAGTGACGAGAGTAAGGCTAGGCCCCGAGGAAATAAAATACATAACCCTGTTCGAGTCAATGACGGGGGCCACAGTAAAAGACTGTGTGCAGGAAGCCGACACGATGGGCTTTCTGGTCAAAAAAGGAGACATGGGCCTCGCCATAGGAAAAGGTGGATCAAACATAGAGCGCGTGAGAAACACGATGGGTAAGAGTGTTTGGATAATGGAGTTCGATGAGGAGGAGCCGAAGTTCGTGAAGAACCTCTTTCAGCCGATAAAGGTGAAGCAGGTTCGAATAAGTAGCGCGAACAAGGAGAAGACGGCAATCATTGAGGTTAACAGGCAGGATCGCAAGAGGGTTATCGGTCCTGAAGGTAAGAGGATAAAATTAGCGAAAGAGATGGCTAAACGCCATTTCATGATAGAAAACATTATAGTGCAGGTTGTTTAAAATGGGCATGGGAGAATTCGCAGGGAAGAAGTTGTCAGACGATAGGAAAAAGTTTAGATGGAGTAAAGAAGAGTACTGCAGGCGAGTGCTTATGCTTAAGAGAAAGCACGACCCGCTTGAGGGTTCTCCGCAGGCTAGGGGCATTGTGTTGGAGAAGGTTGGTATTGAAGCCAAGCAGCCTAATTCTGCAATACGAAAGTGTGTTAGGGTGCAGCTTATCAAGAACGGCAGGCAGGTTACTGCGTTCTGTCCTAGAAACAAGGCCGTCACGTTCATTGAGGAGCACGACGACGTGCTTATCGAAGGCATAGGAGGTAGAAAGGGTCGTTCTATGGGTGACCTCTCTGGAGTAAGATACAAGGTTATCAAGGTGAACGATGTTACTCTGAACGAGCTTGTACACGGCAGAAAAGAGAAACCCCAACGATAGAAACCTAATATTTTAATTAGTGTTTACCTAATACTTAAGCCTAACGTCTTCAACGTCAAAATGATGCATGATTTGATAAACGATGCGGTATCGAAGATAAAGAAGTACGAGCGGATTGGAGCGGCAGAGTGCGTTGTGCAGCCTACTTCAAAGCTTCTCTTAGACATACTGCACGTTTTCCAGAAGGAGGGTTACATAGGCGAATTCGAGCTGTCTGAGAACAAAAAAGGCGGCAGCCTAAGAGTCAAACTCACGAAGACCATAAATGACTGCGGAGTGATAAAACCCAATTTTGCGGTCAAGCATGACGAGTTCGCCAAATGGGAGCGGAGGTTTCTGCCGTCAAGGGACTTTGGGATTATCGTCTTGTCCACGACAAAAGGTGTTATGGGCCACCGCGAGGCAAGGTCTCAGGGTATCGGAGGACGGTTGCTCGCGTACGTATACTAAAAAATGCCTAACACACTCGAACTGACGGTCGACATCCCAAAGGGGATTGAAATAACAATCGACGGCAATAAGGTTACCGTCAAAGGCAGCAAAGGCCAACTCGAGAGGGAATTCAAAAACGCTCAGATAACGATAAACAAAAAAGAAGATAAAATAGTTGTTTCCACAGCATCGAAGAGCAGACGATACCAAGTATCCGTCGGCACAGTACGGGCTCACATAAAAAACATGATTATTGGAGTCACTAAAGGAGTCTCATACAAGCTTAAGGTCGTTTACTCGCACTTTCCCATGAACGTTAAGGTTCAGGGCAACAACCTGGTAATAGACAACTTTTTGGGTGAAAAATACCCAAGAAGGATTTTGATACTAGACAAGGTGAAGGTTGACGTAAAAGGACAGGACATAACCGTCACAGGAATTGACAAAGAAAAAGTCTCTCAGACCGCCGCAAACATCGAGCAGATTACCCGGATAAGAGACTTCGACCCGCGGGTGTTTCAAGACGGGATATACCTTGTCGAAAAAGATGGTAAACCATTAAAGTAAAGATGCCTGACGCAAAATCCAAAACCAAAAAAAAGGCTCCGGGAAAGCCGGAAAACAAGGAAAAAGCCAAAGAAAAGCCGAAGGCTGAGGCACAGGAATCTAAAAAGCACGCAGAAAAGAAGGCTAAATCAAAAACAACCGAACACACGAAAAAACCAGCTCCCGAGTCTGAACCTGAAAAAACAGAAGCTCCAGAGACTTCGCCAGACAAAAAGACAGCAAAAGAAAAAGCCGTCAAAAAAGCAACGGAAAAGAAAATCAAACCAATCGCAAAAATACAGTTTCACACCCCCAAAAAAACCGAGAAACAAAACCTCCGAAAGAAAAAACCCCTCTTCCTAAGACAGGAAGGCAAAAAATTCAAGAGACTAGCCGAAAAATGGCGCGTACCTCGGGGGATAGACAGCAAGCAACAGGATGGCATGCGCTCTAAAGGGAGGGTGCCTTCGGTAGGATACAAAAATCCGAAGGAAGTTTCCAGCCTCCATATGGGCTATGTGCCGGTTGTGGTGTACAATACTTTGGGGTTGGCTAAAGTCAAGTCGCAGACTGAGGCCGCAGTAATCGCCAGTTCTGTGGGAAGACTAAAGCGTAATCAAATAATTGAGCAGGCGAACAAGATGAAAGTTGTCGTCCTGAATCCTCGCAGGGGCGAACTATGAACCTTAAGAATCAGAGGCGAATGGCTGCTCAAGTACTCGGCGTTGGAGCAAACAGGGTTAAAATAGGCCCCGAGTCGCTTGAGGACGTGGCAGAAGCCATAACACGCGAAGACATTCGGATACTAATCCACAAAGGCGTAATCACAGCGCGTCCGGTGCAAGGCTCAAGCAGGGGCCGGATTCGAAAGCGCGAGGT
>CAZKCF010000014.1:5015-10730 GCA_964551365.1 uncultured archaeon | reverse complement strand
GAATACTTAGATTTTAGCTGGAAATGGATTTCTAGGTGCTTTAAGTGGTTAAAAGATGATGGAAGATTCTGCTTGAACATTCCTTTAGATAAAAACAAAGGAGGACAACAGAGTGTCGGTGCAGATTTAACTACAATCTCTAAAAAAATTGGGTTCAAATATCACTCCACAATAGTATGGAATGAAGGAAATATTTCTAGAAGAACTGCTTGGGGTTCTTTCAAAAGTGCAAGTGCTCCTTATGTGATAGCTCCGGTCGAACTTATCCTACTTCTATATAAACGAGATTGGAAAAAAAGCAGTGGTAGTCACGAAAACGACATTACAAAACAGGAATTTATGGATTGGACTAATGGACTCTGGACATTTCAAGGAGAAAGCAAAAAGAGGGCGGGGCATCCTGCTCCATTCCCAAGAGAACTACCAAAAAGGTGTATAAAATTATTCAGCTATGTGGGGGATACTGTCCTAGACCCCTTCATGGGAAGTGGTACAACATTAATAGAAACCTTCCTCAACAATAGAATTGGAATTGGGATAGATGTGGATAAAGATTATTGTAATGTTGCAGTAGAACGCCTCAAAAAAGAGGCAAAGATTGAACAATTACGTTTACCTGCTCTTAATGAAGGGTGATTATATGAGCCAAGAAGACTTGATAATGGAGTATTTCAAGAAAAATCCTCACAGAGAAATAAAACATCCTGAGATTGTTGATTGGGTGGTAGCTGAATACAAGAAAAGGACCGGAGAAGTATTCAGAGACCCAGATAGAGCCATTAGAAAACTACATCAAGGAGGGGAACTGATAAAAATAAAGAAAGGGGTGTACAAATACGACCCCGACCAAGTGCAGAATCGTGAACTGGAAGATTTTACTCCAGAACAAAAAGAAGCAATTTTCAAAAGAGACGGATATAAATGCGTGGTCTGCGGTCGTGGATTAGCTGATGGTGTAGAGATACAAGCAGACCATATCAAACCCAAAGACCTAGGTGGTAAAGCAGAAATAGAAAACGGTCAAACTTTATGTGCTCAACACAACTTCCAAAAGAAGAATTTAAAACAAACAGAAACAGGTAAAAAGATGTTCATCAGATTGTATGAGTATGCCAAAAAAGAAGGTAACAAGGAGTTAATGTCTTTCTGTGGTCAAATACTCGAAGTCTACGAAAAAAATAAGATAAACTGCCATATAAAGTGGAAGAAGTAATCCTCAAATCAACCGATGGTTAACACCCCTAAAAATCAACCTTTCAATTAACAGAACCCTCAACGCATCCTGAACAATACGCCCATGATCAAACGCCAAAACAGGCAAACAACCCAAACCAAAAAAACGCGCCTCACACGCATCATCCCCACAATCAACCTCGCCGGAAACACGCTCACACAAAAAAGCTACAGAAACAGTATGCCCGCGCGGGTCACGGCCGGGGTCAGAGTAAACGCCGACAAGACGAACAACCCGCACGACAAGACCCGTCTCCTCCAAGACTTCTCTCATAACAGCATCCTCAACACGCTCGCCATAATCAACAAAACCACCCGGCAAAGCCCAACAACCCTCAAAAGGAGGGTTCCTACGCCTAACCAAAACAACACTACCATCGACTACCACAACACCATCAACAGTCAGCCTAACAGCCTCATAAGCCATCAAATAACAAAATACACTTTTTAAAGAATTAAATACAAATCATATAACCCAAAAAATGGGCTCGTAGTCTAGCTCGGTTATGACGTCCGCTTGACGTGCGGGAGATCGCCGGTTCGAATCCGGCCGAGCCCAAACTTTAAATAAAGTTTGATCAAATGTATTATCTTCGGTGCTTCGTACCTCGATAGTACTTGCTATAACTACTCTCTTCTTAATTGTCTATAATGTCACTGCAGATATGGTTCTTAAGGTGGCTGAGTTGCCGTAAGGCAACGAATGCCGCCTGATTGTCGTCGGCAATATCCGACTTCGCACTCCAGCCGAGCCCACATCAACCTTTAAACAAAGGCTGGCGAACAAAAAATTGCAGAACAATTTTTGGTCCAAAAATCGCCATGCGATGTTTCGGAAAAGAGCAGCGTGCGCTCGGCTTACGCCTTAATGTCTGGGAGAGATGCAGCACGTTTGTCAAAATTCGTTTGAGTTTTCCTCTTTTGCATGGGTTATTATTATTTACGCTAATGAGATAATTAACATGGCTTTCAATGCTGATGAATTTATAGATGCTGCAGTTGAAGACGTAAGAAAAAAACTCGGAAACAAAAAGGCAATCATAGGACTCTCTGGGGGAGTGGACTCCTCTGTGGCAGCGGTATTAACCCACAAAGCAGTCGGCAGCAACCTAGTCTCAATATTCGTCGACACCGGCTTCATGAGGAAAAACGAACCAGCCAAAATCAAAGAAGTTTTTGAAGGAAAATTACACCTAAACTTCCGGCTGGTGGACGCCGAAAAAGACTTCATGGAAAAACTATTAGGAGTATCCGACCCCGAGGAAAAAAGAAAAATCATCGGACACACGTTCATCGACGTCTTCGAACGCGAGGCAGAAAACGAAGGCGCTGAAGTCCTAGTTCAAGGCACCATCGCGCCCGACTGGATTGAGACTGGCGGTAAAATAAAGTCGCACCATAATGTCACGCTACCAAGCGGCATGACGCTGGAGGTTGTGGAGCCTCTGAGGGACTTGTACAAGGATGAGGTCAGAGCTGTTGCAAGACGGCTTGGTTTGTCTGAAAACGTCAGCGAGAGGATGCCGTTCCCCGGACCCGGCCTAGCGGTGAGAGTAGTCGGTGAAATAACTCCAGAACGCGTTGGAATCGTGAGGGAAGCTGACGCGATAGTTGAAGAGGAAATAAAGCGGGCTAAAATTAAGTGCTGGCAGGCGTTCGCAGTATTGCTTGAAGGCAGAGTCACGGGCGTTAAAGGAGACGCACGGGACTACGGCTACATGATTGCGCTTCGGGTGGTGGAGTCTGTGGACGCTATGACCGCGAACGCGATGAAAGTCGACTGGTCGGTTTTGGGGACGATATCTGACAGGATACCGCGCGAGATTCCTTCGGTGACGAGAGTGTTATACGACCTCACGAACAAGCCGCCTGCGACAATAGAATTCGAGTAACGACAGGTTAATTAATATTGGCCGCCAATAGTATAACTAGTATGGCGAGGAAAACAATAGTCCGACTGTGCGTGATGTTTACTTGTCTATTCATCTTGACTACTGCCAGCGCTTGGCCTACGGACGTCTATGGCATGTGGAATTACTCCAAGAGCATAGTGACGAAAATACTCTGCCTGATGCTGCTTTTTGCGCCTGGTGTTGTCTTGATGATGCTTGCGTTGGGTGCGATTATGATACTGGTTTACGCAGACAATCCTGACCGAAGGAATGCTGGGAAGAAACTCATAATCAACGCAATTCTTGGGTCACTGTTTGTCATAGCCTTGATTGCGGTGGCTAACACCAACACTTCGACGCTGGACTTGAATTTGGGGGTAACGTATGACCGCTGTAAGTCGCTGAGTGACAAAGGTCCTGACACAACATCGCCGACGGGTTCCAAGATTTCTCCTTCTTTCGGCGGCACAATCGTCGGCTGAGCTGGGAGTATTTATTAGTATTTATTTGATGTCGTGTAATACCACCCCTGTATGCATTCAACGTGGCTTACGGCACTGCTGTGTTTGATTGTTTTGGCCGCGGCAGGTTGCACAAGCAAGGTAAAACAACAGGAAGTCGTAGTGTACACGTCCCGCGACCGTCTTTTTTCAGAACCAGTGTTCAAGGCATTCGAAAACGAAACCGGCATAAAAGTTAACGCAGTCTATGATACTGGGGCAACGAAAACAGCAGGTTTGGCGAACCGGCTTATTGCAGAAAAAAACAACCCTCAAGCCGACGTCTTCTGGAATTCTGAGGCAGGCAAGACAATCGTGCTTAAACAAAGCGGCGTGCTGGAGCCGTATTGTTCGCCGAACGCGGCGGAAATTCCTGAAAAATTCAAGGACCCTGAATGCTACTGGGCCGGCTTTGGAGCCAGAGCCCGAGCAATAATATACAACAAAAACCTGGTGAACGAAACCGACGCGCCCAAGTCCATCTATGATTTGACGCAGCCGAAGTGGCGTGGCAAGGTCGCGTTAGGCAACGCATGGTTGGGGACTATGGCGACGCACCATGCTGCATTGTTTTTGCTTTTGGGCGACGATAAAGCTAAGGAGTTTTTCCATGATTTGAAGGACAACGACGTCAAGATGCTTGTTGGAAACACGGCAGTCAGGGACGCAGTCAGCTCCGGGGAAGTGCCAGTGGGCTTGATAGACACGTCAGACGCGTTTGAAGCAGTCTTTGACGGCAAGCCTGTTGCGATAGTTTACCCCGACCAAGGGGAAAACGAAATGGGCGCTATGCTCATACCTAACACTGTGGCTTTGGTTAAGGGCGGCCCTAATCCTGAAAACGGCCGGAAGTTTGTGGATTTCATGTTGAGCAGGAGCATGGAGCGGGAGCTTGTGAACTCTGTCTCAAGCCAGATTCCTCTCAAGAGCGGCATCGAGGTTCCGCCCCACGTTAAAACTGTTGAGGAGCTTAAGATTATGGACGTGGACTTTGAGAAGGTGGCCGCGAAGATGAATGAGACAAACCAGTACCTGCTTGAATTGTTCACCTGAATCGGTTTTCTTTTTCAACGTCGTATAACCTTTAATACAATGTTGAATAGCCCGCACGCCACAACACGCACGATAATACTGCTGTTACCCACGCTATTTTTCGCGATAATAGCCTTGGCGCCCATATTACTGTTGATTGAGCAATCGAGTATCTCTCAGAGGGGAATAAATTTTGACAGCTACGTTAACGCGTTGTCTAGCTCACGGCAGATTATGCTTCTGAAAAACAGTGTCACGCTGGCGTTGACTACGACGATTCTGTCGGCGACTATTGGAGTCACAATGGGTTTTCTTGTTTCTAGGACGGACATGCCCTGTAAGCGTGCAGTAAAAATACTGAGTTTTTTACCGCTTATCATCCCATCCTATGTTGGGGCAGTCGCTTGGATTCAGCTGCTTGGTAAAGCCGGAATAATAAACGTTTTTATCATGCACGCCTTCCACGTAACAGAACCCTTTTTCTCAGTATACGGTCTAGGGGGAGCTATCCTCGTGCTGACTGCGTTCACCTACCCCTACGCGATGTTTTTCACGATAATTGCCTTAAAATCCATAAACCCGCAGCTTGAAGAAGCCGCAAGACTATACACGTCAACATCCAGAGCCTTGACGAGAATAACGTTACCGTTGATTGCACCCGCAATACTCGCCAGCGCGACACTAGTATTCATTTATGTTCTATCAGACTTTGGGGTGGTGTCTTTTTTGCAGTACAACACCTACACGCTCGAGATATACTCTCAATTTAACGCATTCCAAAACACGGCTTCAGCCACAGCCTCCTCGACAATACTGGCGGCGTTAACTGCCGGCGCACTAATCCTCTTTTTCACGTACATGAGGCGACGGGAGTATGTTACCGTATCCAGCGCGTCAGGGTCGTCCAGTCTGATTGAACTGGGTTTTTGGAAGCACGCCGCTACTTTGTTTTGCTTTATCGTGGTTTTCCTGACGGTGATTCTGCCGCTTTCCGCACTCTTTTACTGTTCAATCCATCCGTCACCGCTCATACCTATTTTGACTGATGGGGGATACAC
>CAZKCF010000014.1:0-5005 GCA_964551365.1 uncultured archaeon | reverse complement strand
CTGCAGGAAAAGGCGTGTCTCTTGAGAACTACCGTCTGGTCGTCGGAGAAAGCCTCAGCCCACTCGCAAACAGCATCTTTTTCGCCGCCGCGGGCGCCACCGTCATAGTCGCTGTCAGCCTCTTTGTAGGCTACTTTATTGCGAGAGACGTTAAGTGTAAACTACTGTCGAATGTTTTTTTGATGCTGCCGTATATGGTTCCGGGCACTATACTCGGTTTGGGCTTAATCCTCCTCTGGAACAAGCCGGGTTTAGGCGTCTACGGAACGCCGCTTATAATAATGATTGGATACTTCGCACGATTCAGCCCGCTGGCCACCAAGGCTGTTGAATCCAACATAAGCCAAATCAGTTTCACACTGGAGGAAGCAGCGCTGGTTTCCGGAGCATCATGGGGCAAGTCACTATGGCGTATCATAATCCCTCTTGTGAAGCCGGGATTGCTTGTAGCTTGGATGCTGGTTTTTGTTTTGTGTATGGGCGAGTTGAGCACGACAATAATGGTTTACCCTCCAGGGTATAGTACGCTACCTCTGTCGATATTCACGCTCCAGCATGACGGTCCGCCCTCTCTTGTCGCAGCATTGTCCATAACACTGGTTGCGTTAACCCTCCTGTCGGCCCTACTATTTTACGCCATAGTCAAAAGAGTTTACAACACCGGATTCATAAACGAGGTGCTATGATGCCGCCGCTAACCCTGCAAAAGGTTACTAAAAAATACGGTAACACAACCGCAGTCAACAAGCTGGACCTGCACATCAGAGAAGGCGAACTGCTTGCGCTGCTCGGCCCTTCAGGATGCGGCAAAACAACAACCATCAGACTAATCGCAGGCCTTGAAAGACCCGACGCGGGAGAAGTGAAAATAGGCGACAAGACAGTCAGCTCCGCAAACACGTTCATAGCGCCGGACAAGAGGGGAGTTGGCATGGTATTCCAAGACCGCGCCCTATGGCCTCACATGACTGTCGGCGAAAACATATCCTTTGTTTTGTCTACTGCGTCTGTTGGGAACAAAAAAGATAGGCTGGGTGAATTGTTACGTGTGGTAAAACTGCAGGGTTTTGAAGACAAGATGCCGTCAAAGCTTTCTGGAGGAGAACAACAGAGGGTTGCGATAGCAAGGGCTCTGGCATCAAAACCCAGGATACTGTTGCTTGACGAGCCGTTATCTAACCTTGACGTGGTCTTGAGGGATGAACTGTTGAGTGAGATAAAAAACATACACCAGACGTTTGGCACAACAACAGTTTATGTCACACACAACCCCCATGAGGCATTCGCGATTGCAGACAAGATTGTTGTGATGAACAACGGCAGTGTGGAGCAGGCTGGGACTGCGGAAGAGATAATAACAGCGCCGAAGACTGAGTTCGTACGCCGCCTCGCGTCGGAGAAGATTAAATGAAAAACACAGTCATAATCTCGGTCGTAGTATTGCTTTTAGGTTGCGCGTACCTGCTGCTTAGTTACCAGCCGGTTCAGATGACCGTTGAACCGCAGACGCTACCATTGTCTAACACAAGCTGCGGCAGCCTCGCTGGAATCGAGAGAGAAACATGCTACATAAACCTGATGGAAAACACGAGAAACGAGTCAATCTGCGAGAAAGTAACTCTCGCAGAGATGAAGGACCTGTGTTACGAGTCGTATATCATGGAAGTTAACCCTACGGTAGAATGCCCGAAAATCAACGACACTGAAAAACAAATCAGTTGCTACTTTACCGGCGGCACCTACACCGCAAACACATCACTGTGCGAGAAAATAAACGAGTCCGACCTCAGGCGCGACGGATGCCTGACCGGCGTCGCCATACCCTCATGGCTGCATAGGCGCTACAGCAGCAGCTGGAACTACAGTCAAGAGGAGAGAACACTCCTATGTGACAGAGTTCAAGACAGAGACATGCGGGTTTACTGTCGTGCAGCAGTATCGAACAATAAAAGCCTGTGCGAAAAAATATCAGACGGCTTCCGGAACATGAGATGCAACGAATGCGTCTCTGGGACAAGCAAATGTGTGAGGGAGAACAACCTGACAGTAGACTGTTACAGCGACTGTAGGCTTGTTGCCAGAGCATGGCAAAACACAACAAGATGGTGGTAGACGGCAGTATATATACGACTCCTGCGGAATAATTAACGCCTATGGAAACTGCACCGCAGACCAATCTAAATTTAATCGCTCACGCACTTGTTTTTATGATTGTTCTTTGCGGTGTCGCATCAGCAGACTGTTTGCCGGGGACGGTGGACATACAATTTGTGTACACGCCATTCGACGAGTCCGTAATCCAAGAATGCCGACTGTACACAAACATTAGCGGAAGCTGGGCGCTAAGCCAAACACAGTTTAATCCAATAAACGGCGGCTCAAACACCATAACGTACTACAACGTTCCGAACGGGGAATACATCTGGAACATAGAGTGCAAGGATGTATACAACAACACAGGATTCCTAGGAGAAAACTGGACGTTCACGGTATGCAAGGCAGGTGCGACAACAAGCACGACCACGACAACAACGTCATCCACGTCAAGCACCACAGTAACACCCGCCTCAACGTCCACATCAACAACATCTACAACATCAACAACCTCAACCACAACCGTCGCATGCCCCACAACACCCGGGCCAGTAGCAAACACAGCATGCGGCTTCAGCGGAACCTGGCCAAGCCTAGCCATATACGACATAAGCAACGTGATAGACGTCTGCCAGCCAGAACCACCAATGTGGAGCAAAATAAAAAACCTCAGCTTAGACACAGTCTACACCACAGGAAACTATGACGCAGGCGTCAACTCAATATTCAACTACGTCTACAACAACCTCTACGCCGGAGGTGCCGGCTATGGAGGAAGCTCGTGCGCAAGCACTTCAGCAAGCCAGCTGATAGACGGCTCTGCAACGAAAGGCATTTGCGTGCACTGGTCTGCAGTGTTATTGTCTCTTATGCGGACGATGGGAGTGCCGCAGGACAGGGCGACTATATGGGACTTTAAGGTGGGGCCGAGCACAGCCCACGCGGTAGCAGCCTACAAGTCAGACTCAGGACAATGGCAGATACTTGACGTAACATGCTGTAACGCGATGGTGCCCCTAAGTCAGTGGCACACAGCCTGCACAGGATGCGATTGCATCAGCGGAGGATGCGTGGCATACGGCAACGACTACACCAAAGGAGTGTGGCCCGGAAGCACATCATTCGACTCAGCGTGCTCCTGCCCATCAGGGCCCGCAAGATGCTGCGAATACGACCCGCTCGAATGGAAGACACGTTGCGTGCCCGCAGGACAATGCTACGACTACAGCCCATGGTGCGACTACAAAAAATGCCGCCTCGCCGGCGCAAGCGCGGGCGAATGCGCGTATACTGTGCCACCATGTTCGTGAGGAATTTAAGATGAAAGATTTTGGCAAGATGTTGCAAAGGACGTTGACGCTGGTTTTACTGTTGGCGTTAATCTCCGCAGTTTCGGCTGCTGATGGGATAACGATGGAGAAACGGGCGTCTAAGGCGTTCATCAGGGAGAACGACACATTAGATGTTTCAATATGGGTTGTTAACAACGGAGAGACCACCTTTAGGGGAGTTATAGACGACTACGTTCCACAGTATGCTCTAGCGTCTCCAGAGGACGGGAACTTCACGGGAGGATTCGCGCCCAAGGTTAGTTTTAACGTGGTGTTGTCTCCTAAAGAGTCTAAGGAACTGGTTTATCGCTTGAGTTTTCCTGCAGTGCCTCTGACGCTTAGCAACAAGACAGTCAACTTGGGTTTCGCAAGTTTTTTGGGTGAAGACAACACCATGGCGTTCAAGTCAAACACCGTTAGCCTGACGTTTTTGCCGCGGAACTTCACGTTCAACTGCAACTTCAACTTCAAGTGCGAGCCGGCGTTGGGTGAAAACAGCGTAAACTGCTCCCAAGACTGCATCGCAAGCCAAAAAGACCTTTACTGCGACAGCGAGAAAAACAGTGTGTGCGACCCGGACTGCCCTGAAAAAGACCCTGACTGCTTCAACGAAACAAAAACTTCATGCGGCAACGGATTATGTGAAGCCGACGAAAACATCACGATGTGCCCAAGCGACTGCGCCACAACCACTACTAGAGCGGGTGACAACGGTGAAGGCTTCACTACTGGGCTGTTAATTATCATGGCGTTTGTCGTGGCATTGGTTATTGTGGCGGCGTTGCTTAGGTCAAGGAGTGGCGAACAAACCGAAGATTTGGAGGATGACGTGGTTTCTGCGGAGGACATAGCTGATAAAGTGCGGAAAAAGAAGTTTTAGAAAAAGTTAAGTCTTTGTCGTGTTGACCTCCACTTTCTGCACGTGGTGCACCCACTCGGTCATGTCGTCCAGCCTAGAATAGTTTAATGCCATCAGCTTGGCCGTGCTTCTCGGAGTTATGTGGAGCATTATTTTGTTGTTTCGTTCTGACACCTCAGACCAGTTCAAGGTTACTGCGGGTTTCTCACCAGTCCAAGGATTGAATCCCTCAACCCTCACTGAAACGTTCTCAAACCCAAGCGACTTTAAGGCGTCAACGAGTAGCGGGCCGGCACGGTCTTGTTCATTGACAATCGGCAACGCGGAGAACTCATTGAGGGTTACGTTTCGAGTGTTCACGCCGTCAACGAAAAATTCTATGAAGTATTCGCCACCCCACCTCATCTGGTTCTCGAACTGAGGCTGCTTCACGGTAGTCTCCTCTTGACTCTGGCTGACGCAACCTAAAGAAAACAACACTACTGCAAGAATTACCAGCGCACGCCAAAAGTACATGCCTTACTAATCTGAAGACGACAATAAAAGCCGATGATATACTGGGTTCACGAAGAAGTGCCGAACGACCGTAGGTAGCGCACGCCCCTCCGTCGCAAGCATTTATCTAAAGGCTGCAGTTAGCCTCGATGATTTTTTATCCACCGTGACAGTGCTTATTAGTTAAGGGCTGTCGGGTTGTGTGGGCGAAGATAGTTCACGCATG
>CAZKCF010000013.1:7611-10967 GCA_964551365.1 uncultured archaeon | reverse complement strand
CCATGCCACTTAATTCAGCACGCAGTTTGCTGGAATACAATCCGTTTTTCTGTTCGTCAGTGTTTATGGTAACCCAGTCGGCGTAACGTTCCTCGCGCGGCAGGGGGAGGGCGTTCACGAACCGCCTTGCCATCTTCACGAAACTTTTGTTTGCAGTGGACACAGGAAGCCTGTTCAGAGTCCAAGAGACTGCACTCTGAACAGGAGTCCGTATCAGAGGTAATTTATCGTAGTAATCCGCCACTTTAGCTGCCTTATACCTGTCATAACCCACAAAAAGCTCGTCTCCGCCGTCGCCCGACAAACAGACTGTAACAAACTTTCGAGCAAGCTGTGAAACCAAAAAAGTGGGTATCGCCGAAGAGTCCGCAAACGGCTCGTCAAAATGCCACACCAGCTTCGGAAGAAGCTCGACCGCATCAGGCTCCACCACAAACTCACGATGTTCAGTGTTGAACTTGTTAGACACGATTCTAGCGTACTCCAACTCATTGAAAGAAGACTCCCCAAAACCCATCGAAAAAGTCTTCACATCATCCGAAACCTCACTCATGAGCGCGACTATTATGCTTGAGTCTATTCCGCCTGACAGGAACGCCCCCAGCGGCACGTCGCTCATGAGCCTCATTTTCACTGACTCTTGGAGCATGGTGCGTATCTTCTTGCAGTGGTATGATTCTGTGTTGGAGTAATCTTGCTTGCAGTTTATGCTCCAGTATTTCGTAATTTCTGTCTTACCTTCTTTGCACACTAGAGTTGACGACTGAGGGAGCTTCTTTATGCCATGGAATATGGTCTGCGGCACAGGCACGTAACTGTAAGTCAGATAATCGTGCAATGCCCTGAGATTTATTTTCCGTTCTACTTGAGGGTCTTCTAGTATGGACTTCAGCTCCGAGGCGAAGATGATGCGTTGCTTGTCCTGCAGGTAATAGAGGGGTTTTATGCCCATGCGGTCTCTCGCCAGCATCAGGGTCTTGTTTTTCGAGTCCCATAAGGCGAACGCGAACATTCCATTGAGGTGTTGCACGCACTCTCTGCCGTATTCTTCGTAGGCGTGGACTATCGTTTCGGTGTCTGTTTTCGTGTAGTATCGGTGTCCTTTTTCCTCAAGCATCTTCCGCACGTCAAGGTGATTGTATATTTCGCCGTTGAATATAATCCAAATGCTTTCGTCTTCATTGTGTATCGGCTGACTTCCTGTGACAAGGTCTATTATGCTAAGCCTCCTGAAACCCAAGCCAACGTTGCCGTCCACATAAAACCCTTTGTCGTCAGGACCCCTATGCTGTAGGAGAGAAGTCATCCTCTCAAGAAGCTTCCTGTCAACAGACTCCCCGCCAAAGTCGTAGACCCCAGTTATCCCACACATTAGCCAGTCATCTCCTCATAAACTCTGATGAACGAATCAACCCGTCTTCTGACGCTGAACATTTTAACCGCAAACTCCCTTGAAGACGCGCCCATCTTTTCCACCAACTCGGCGTCATCCAGAATCTTGTTTAACGCTTCAGCAATCTGCACAGCATTCTTTGGTTCAACAAGTATTCCGTTTTCCTTGCTGACTAGCTCGGGGTTTCCGCCGACGTTTGTTGCCACCACAGGCAGACCGCACGCCATAGCCTCAAGTACTGAGCGGCTCATTCCTTCAGCCAGCGTCGGAAGCGCAAACACGTCTGATGCAATGTACGCGTAGGGCATTAGCTCGTAGTTGACGTATGGAACAACAATTATCTTGTCTTTCAGGCTGCTGTTTTTTTGAATCCATTCGTCTATGAGGTGACTGTCGTAGCCGCCGCCAAGCAGCATGAAGGAAACGTCATCGTGTTTATTTAAGACGCCGGATGCCGCATCCAATAGGTAAAGCAATCCCTTCTCCTCAAGAAAACGCCCGGTATACAACACCAGCCGGTCGTCTGTCTTCACGCCAATCTTCTCGCGGGCTTTTTTCCTTGACGTGACAGACGGCTTAAACCGGGAGGTGTCAACAGCATTAGGTATCGCAACCAACTTTTTCTCGTCAAGACCATAAAGCCGCACAAACTCGTCTTTAAGCGCGCTTGAGTCGCATGTCACGCGGTCTGCCGCATCCAATGCGCGGCATTCTATGAATCGTCCGGCGGCTTTGGTCATGGGGTTTAGTCTGACGCTCGACCACGGCCCGTGCATTGTGAGAAGATGAGGTATGTTGAGTAGTCTGCCTACTGCGGTTGCAGGAAGCGCTGCCGGAGGATTGTGCGAGTGTATCACGTCTGGTTTTTCTTTCTTGCAGACTGAGTAGGCCTTTGGCAAAGCGTAGATTGAGTGGGTTATCTTACTTTCCCTTGAACCCAAGTTAAGGTAAGACGTCCTGTGTATTGGTATGTCAAAGATTTCCCGGTAGCTGCCTTTTTCCCGGCGGGTTACTACTGAAACATCAACCCCTTCATTGAGGAGGCCTTCAACGAGCTGCGCCATGCAGGCTCCGGCGCCTCCGTAGGTTACGACTCCGTCGTCGCGGACGCACGGGAAGTCGGTTGCCAGCATGCATATCTTCAACTTGCGCACCCTTTTTAGAGTTGTTGGTATATGAAGCCTTCTTTTTTGGCTTGTTCTTGGTCGTAGAAGCCGCGGGCGTCTATGAGTATGGGATTCCGTTTCATGCATTCTTTTAATTTTTTCAGGTTTATTTTTCGGAATGCTTCGTGGCCTACTGCGAGTATTGCGGCGTCAAATTGGTTTGGCTTTAATTCCGCAACTGCTTTTATGCCGAACTCTTTTTCTATGGTCTTTGTCTCAAGCATTGGGTCGAATCCGACAACCTCGACGTCGAATTCCCGGAGGGAGGATATTATGCCTTTCGCGGGAGAAGTCCGGCAGTCTCTGACGTTTTCCTTGAACGTGAGGCCCATGAGCAGCACCCTTGAGTTCCTCATGACCTTGCCTGCCGTGTTCAGCGACTTGAGCGTCAGCTCGGCAACGTGTTTGGGCATGCTGTTGTTTATGTTGCGGCCCGCTAGAATCACCTGCGGGCTGTAACCCAGCTCCTCAGCCTTGTAGACAAGGTAATACGGGTCGACTGGAATGCAATGTCCTCCAACCAAGCCGGGCCGATACTTCTGGAAATTCCATTTAGTAGAAGCCGCCTCAATAACCTCCAGCGTATTCACGCCCATCCTACTGAATATGAGAGACAACTCATTCATCAAAGCGATGTTAAGGTCCCGCTGTATGTTCTCAATAACCTTCGCCGCCTCAGCAGTCTTAATGTTCCGGGCCTTGTGTATACCCGCCTTAACAATCATGCCATACAATGCAGCAAGCTCATCGCGCGTCTCATCGTCCATGCCTGAAACAATCTTCACCACCTTGTCTAT
>CAZKCF010000013.1:4981-7601 GCA_964551365.1 uncultured archaeon | reverse complement strand
GCATATGTCTTCAGTAACGCCGGGGTAAACAGTGGACTCGTAAGCCACAATACACTCCCGCTTCATGTTGGCGCCGACGACTTCGGACGCGCTTTCAACGTATTTCATGTCGGGTGTCTTGTCTTTTCTCACGGGCGTGGGGACTGCGATGATTATGTAGTCTGCCTTGGATATGTCCGCGGGGTTGCTTGTGTACATGAGGTTTTTTTTCAGCAAGTCTTTGGATGTGTTTTCTCCCATGAAGTCTACGCCCGCCTTGAGAGCCTCTATCTTCTCTTTGTTGACGTCAAATCCTATGACATTCAACCTCGTCTTGGAGAACTCCAGCGCAAGCGGGAGCCCAACGTATCCTAGTCCAACAACGCATACTGTGTCTTTCACTTTAAGAACCATTTTACGGTCACCTCAAGACCCTCTTCGAAGCTGACTGACGGCTTGTAGCCTAACAGTTTTTTTGCTTTGCTTATGTCCGCTAGCGAATGTTTTATGTCTCCCGGCAGCTCGCTCACGTACTCGGGCTTTAAGTTAGAGCCCATGACGTCGGCAAGCTTTGACGCCAAACCAGTTAAGGTTATGCGCTCGCCGCATGCGATGTTAACAACTTCTCCGCTTGTTTTCTTCGCTTTTATCGCGAGGATGTTGGCGTCTACGACGTTTTTAACGTAGGTGAAGTCACGCGTCTGCGTGCCGTCGCCGTATATCGTGGGGCGTTTTCCGGCAGAAATCATTTTGATGAACTTAGGTATGACCGCAGCGTACTGTGATGAGGGATCCTGCCTCGGCCCGAAGACGTTAAAGTAACGCAACGTCGTCGTCTCCAAGCCATACACGCCTGAGAAGACGCTGCAGTAGTATTCGCCAGCAAGCTTTGAAACAGCGTAAGGCGACAGCGGCATGGGCGTCATGTCCTCCCGCTTAGGCAGCGTCGGCGTGTCCCCGTAAGCAGACGAAGAGCCAGCGTAAACAACACGCTTCACGCCCGCCTCCTTTGCGGCGAAAAGAACGTTCACGGTGCCGGAGACATTACACTCGTTAGTTAACACAGGGTCAGATATCGAACGCGGCACAGAAGGCAACGCAGCCTGATGCAACACAAAATCCACGCCACTAACAGCCTTTCTAACAACCTTCAGGTCGCGGACATCACCTAACACAAAATCCACCTTACCCTTTAAACCAGAAAGATTATCACGCCTGCCGGTGACAAGATTGTCCAAAACCCTTACATTAAAGCCGTCTTCAAGCAGTCCGGCGACTATGTTGGAGCCTATGAAACCAGCCCCGCCGGTTACAAGCACATTCATCCTACCATATTAATTAGCCTAGGGTATAATAAAACACAATTCAGAGATACATCAGCACAGCAGCCAAGCCAAACAAGGCCTCAACACCCAAGATGACGAGAACAAGATTACGCTCACTAATGCCGCCACTAAGGTACATAACAAGCCGCCCCCAACCGTAAACATCACCCCGGCTCCTGCACACAAGCTTGCTGCCTTCCACAGCACACCAAGACTGCTCCCTAAAACGCCCCCGAAGCTTTAGGAAAAGCTCTAAAAAGAAGGGGAGTACCAGAATAATCCCCGTCTTCTCTATGTTACCAACTATCACAGACGACGCCACAACCGCGCCAATAGTCAGCGTCCCCACATCACCGATGAAAATACGCGCCGGAAACCAATTGTACTTAAGGAACGCGAGCAAAGCGCCCGCCATCGCAAGGGATATGATTAAAGCACTGACGCTGTTCACAATGAAAGCCACCGCAGCGACGGAAGCGCACATTATTACGCCCAAACCCGCTTCAAGCCCGTTGAATCCAGCGAGCATGTTCATGGCATTAGACGCCCCGGTAATGCCTAACGGAAGCAGAACCAGCACATAAAAAACGCCAAAATCCACTTGACCTAAAAGAGGCAGCGTCATAGTAGTCGCGCCAGCCTTAACAGCCATGAGAGGCAATGCAGCAATCAACGGCAGCATGGCTTTCACATGCTGTGGCATTGCGATAAGGTCGTCCACGATGCCTACAAGAGCCATCAGCAAAAAAGTGCACAACACCGCCAGAACATACGCTAAACTCAGGTTAAACTCGACAACATTGAATGTGGTCAAAGCCACGGCAAGCAAAACACCGCCCAAAAAACCGGCTGAAACAGCAAGACCGCCCATCTCAGCGACCTCGGGTTTGCCGGCCTTGTTCATGTCCCGGCCGGAAATGCCTGCTTTAAGGAAGCGCGGAATCAACAGAGGCGTCACTATAAGAGTGATTAGAAAAGACGCCAGAGGAATCAACGCAAGCGCTAACATTCTCTTTATAAATAGATTAAAGTCTTATATTAATACTCAAAAACCACGCGGCCGTAGTGTAGCCTGGTTATCACTCGAGATTGCCACAGCCTTTAATAAAGGCTGGCGAAAGGTCCTATCTTCGCCTTCGGCTCGATAGGACAAAACGCGAGCAAAGGTTTGCAAAAATCTTGCGACTCGGGTTCAAATCCCGACGGCCGCAATGAACGGCTCGCTCCGTTCACACGCGGAGCGAGTGCCACCTGCAGGTGGCACGCACTTGGTTCTCATACACCTAATCTGGCTTCTGCTTACTCCAGCAATCGTT
>CAZKCF010000013.1:0-4971 GCA_964551365.1 uncultured archaeon | reverse complement strand
AAATATAGATGACACAATCTGCGAGCTGGACACAACTGACTTCAGTCGGGTGTGTGTCAGACACATATGTCTACCACATTTCCAGCTCCCCGACGACCGTAACCTTTACTAAAGGTTGACACACAAAACATTAGTCTTGTGTGTCTTGCGACTTGAGGTCGCACACATCAAAGAGGCGGCTCGTGGCCTTTCAGGCCTTAGCCGTCTTAAACAACAAAACCGCCCTAAAGAATCTGGTTTCCTCTGTGTGAACCAGCAGCGAGACTTCATTTAAATTCTGGCATGTTCTAATGTTAAGCCGACAGGAATGAAAACAGTCTGGAAGATTCTAATAGTCTTGGGCGCTATCGCACTTCTGCTGTTGATTGCAGTGCCAGTAGCGTTGATTGCCACGAAAACACTACCCTTCGGGGAGAAAGTGAAGATAATCCCGATTAAAGGCACGATAACGCTCGGAGACTGCAGCCCCTCGCTAATCGAGGCGGGAGAATGCGCGCAGGTTCAAACCATAAAGGAGCTTTTGGAGGAGGCTGATGAAGACGACTCTGTGAAAGCCATTGTTTTGGACATAAACAGCGGGGGAGGTTATGTTGTCGCAAGCAGGGAGCTCATGCGGGCTGTGCAGGAGACTGAAAAACCCGTCGTCGCCTGGATTGGCGAAGCCGGGGCGTCTGGCGCTTATTACACTGCTTCTGCAGCAGATTATATTGTCGCCGACAGGGATTCTATCACAGGCAGCATCGGCGTTATAACGAGTGTGATGCACTATTACGGCCTGATGGAGAAGATTGGCGTGAATGTCACGGTCGTGAAGGCCGGCAACAGCAAGGACATCGGAAGCCCCTACAGGCCCATGACCGAAGACGAGTACACTGAAATGAAGGACATGGTCGACGACATTTACTATGATTTCATCAGGGACATAGCGAAAAACCGCAACCTGGATGTGGAGTACACTGAAAACATTTCAGGGGGCAAACTGTATTTGGGCAGCGAAGCCAAGGAATTGGGTTTAGTCGACGACTTAGGCGGCATAGACTACGCTGTTGAAGTCGCAGGCAGATTGGGCGGCATAGAAGGCGAACCCAAAGTAGAGCGCGCTGAAATCGCGGAGTCTTTGGACGATATCCTGAACAGGATGTCCGTTAATGTGGGCTACGGCATAGGGAACACTATTTTTAAGCTGAAGAGTTAATAATTAGAAAGTATGGGCCGAATAAAACAAACTTATTTGAAGAGGATTGCCGACGAGTTGATTGAAACATACGGCGGAGAGTTTGGCGTAGAGTTTGAAGTCAACAAGAAAAAGGTCAGCGAATACTGTACCGCTGAAGGCAAGAGCATCAGAAACAAGATTGCAGGATACATCACGCGGGTCATGAAAAACAAGGCCGCAGCCAAGACCTGACTAAATTCTGTAGCATTCTTTCATAAGACCGCACGACTCGCACCTTCTTCCTGAACCATGAGAGCATATGTCAGGGACTCTGCCGTCTAGGATAAGCGCGACCTCGTCTCTAACAGACAAAACCCTTCTCCTGAGCTTTTCTGACGCCAGCACAGGACGCTTGGCCTGTATTTTAGTGTATTCGACGAACCCGAATGGGATGTTTTCTCCGAACGCTTCTTCAAGCAGTATCGCGTACGCGCAAACTTGGATGCGGTCGCCATCCCACACGCTGTCTGACGGCGACTTGGATTTTATCTCAACGGGAGCGATCGTGTCTTCGCGCATTATTTTGTCTACTCTGCCGGACAAGTTAAGTTTTTCTGAGCGCACTGTGTGTTCGATTTTCCAGGGGGTGTTTGTTTTGATGGTTTCCTCCAACCCAATTTCGTCAATCATTGAGGAGAGGTTTCTTGAGATTTTTTTTATTTCAGCGTTAAGCTGCGGCTTCAGTTCAGGCAGGTATTTTTGGTAGTCTATTCCATCAAGCTTTTCCCGGTAGATGTAGGGTACGTCGGATATTATTGCGTCCAGTTCAGCAGACAATGTTTTTTCCAGTTCACTGGCGTCGGATATTTTCCCGAGTACTTTAGCCTGCCTTAACGACAGTTCTTTCCTTATCGCGTGGCCGACGAATCCACTAGAATGCTCGGCGTTTGCTGTAGGTTTTAAGCCCAAGACTTTCGTGAGGTACACTATTCGCGGGCAGAACTCATGCCTGCTTAAGTCCGACACGTGAATCATGTTAGGAACACTATTTTGTCTGCGCTGTCGACGAGGACTTCCAGCCTGCCTTTGTAGACTTGGACTGTGCCGACGACGTCAATCCTGCGTTTTCCAATAGACGTGGAGTTTAGGGACAACGCCGTGTTGTAGGGCAGGTAGACGTCGATTACTCCGCTCCCGTCGTCTAGGGAGAGCATGAGCGAGCCGCCGCTGAATTCGTGTACGCTGGAGACCACGCCCTGAATGCGGATGTTACTGCCTAAGTCGTTTGTTGAAACAGAATCTATTGGAGACAACGGGGGTTTAATGCCGGCCAGACCGTACGTTAAACCTATTACGCCCAAAACTGATGCCGCAAAAGCAATGTACAGTAGCCTGTCACTCATATTACGCGCTCTATGCCGCAGCAGCCTTCTTCTTTTTCTTGCGCCTTATTTTGAAGACTTTACCGCATTTCCGGCACTTTGTAGCACCCAACGGGTTTTTGGCGTTGCATTTCATGCACACGCCCCGGAACAAACGCACCTCAGCTTCCTTGAACTTAGCCATCTTTAGGAATAATTATTGTGCAGTAACCTTAAAAAGACTATCAAGTGCGGTCAAACAGAATCACATAATTTATTAGACTTTAGTGGAGGGGCGAATTCGAACGAACCCTTTTTCATTAGAAAAGAAAGTTCTTTTGATTAAACTTTTCTTTCTAAGAAAAGTTTAGCGGGGGGTAGATTTGAACTACCGACCTTCGGGTAACTCAACTCAAGATTGCTGCGCGAAGCGCAGAACGAACCTGCGAAGCAGGTGAGTGTATGAGCCCGACGAGCACTCCTGGCTGCTCAACCCCGCTGTGTTTGATTGACCCCGTTTTTAATACTGGTATTTGCGGCTTAAAAGTCATCTCACGCAGTTGCCGGAGTTTATGGTGTCTTTTTTATTGACTCGGCTAAATTCTTTTATTGTATGGACTTGGGCTACATCCTGCTGGCTTTTGTCGTGGGCGCTGCGGGGGTTTACTTGCATTACATGTACAGGGAGTACAGGCGCAGCAGCTTTGACAAGTATTACAATGAGGGTGTCATGTGCATGGACGACAGACGGTATGGTATGGCGCTTAGGATGTTCGAGAAGGCCTTGAAGTTTGATCCGAAGAGTAGGAATGCTCTGGAGCTTAGAAACAATAGTTTGTTTGAGGACGCGAAGCAGCAGTTTAGTTGGGGCAACTATTTGCTTGCTTTGGAATTGTTTAACCTGCTTAGGGGTTATGACCGCAGTTACCCTGGCGTAGACAACTATGTTAAGCTTATTTTAGATAGGGTGATGGCAGACAATGTCATGGACATAAAGGCTGTTGGTTTCCGGCGGACGCTAAAGTTGTTGCGGAGGCTGGGTTATGGGGTTAATGGTGTTTCATGCCGGAAGTGCGGCAAGAAAATACCTGCTAAAGAGTTTTGTTTCAGAGGAGACGAGTTATTGTGCCCACACTGTGGAACCAGATTCAAGGTCGCGGAGATTAGGGCTGATGACTTGTTTAAGTTTTCGCAGTCAGATGCTTCAGACAAAAAAGCTTAGAATCAAGCCTGCTATAAGTCCTGCACCAATCGGCGGCAGCGCAGGCAACGTGGTCTTCTTTTTGTTTAGCGTGTATGCGAAGAGGGCGAGTAGGCCGATGAGTCCGCCTGCTGAAGTTATTATCGCGTTTTGCAGTTGGTAGTCTCTGAGGACTGAGACTGAGAACACTAGGGGTATTGCGACATCTCCCGTGCCTAAGCCGATTTCTTCGCGGCCTACTGGCACGAGAAACATGAAGGGGAATTTTCCTTTAGCGTTTTCAGCGAGGGTTACCATGTGTTTTGTGACGAAAACTGAGAGTGGGTCGTAGAGGCATAATAGTATCAGGAAAAACATGGCGGGTTTGACTGACAGCGACGCTCCAAGCCAGGAGCCCAAGCCCGCAGTGGTGAGTATAAGAACCACGTCAACCAAAAATATGTTTTTCTCGCTGTAGGCTACTAGGGCGGCGAGTGCGAGAGATAACAGCATCCCGCCCAAGAGGCTTGTGAGGGGGGCTAGGGTTATGGACATTCCCATGAACATCGAGAGAACGAGCATCGTGTTTATCACGAAGTCTATGTGGTATTTCATCAACACAAGAAGGAGCGCAGTCAAAACAAGCACGTAAAGCAGCAGGGTTATTGAGGAGCCCATGCTTTCAGGGTTCGCTATCACAGGCGGAATTTCCTCGGCCTTTATGCTTTCGACTATGCCCGCGCCAAGGTAGAGCCCAAGCACTTGGGTTAACAGGTAGATTCCAGAGAGGAGTGCCAGCGATTGTTGGGGTTTCATGGTTTACTCTGTCATCATGAATTTGCCTTGCCGTGGCTCGTATATGTAGCCTTTCTTCTTCAGTTCGCTTATGATTTCCTCAACGTCGGATTTCTTGTCTATGCCCCGGTCTTTGGCCTTGGATATTATGTCTTCCATAGCAGCCATGCCGGATTCGCTGGCAAGACCGGTTATTATTTCCTCAATCACCCGTATTTTGTCTCTAACAGACTTCGGATGATCTGTCAGAACGCGGTCTATGTCAAACACACCACTTGACTCGTCGTAAGCTATCTTCCTTAGCATGAACTCCGTCAAATTTATTGCGCGCTCTACGTCGGCTATGGAGACTTCGTTGCTCAGCCTGATTTTGGCCGACGCCTCAGAAAGCCTCACGAGCGCTTCAAGTTGTCTGGGTGTTGCTGAGACTGCACCGCTTGCTGTGGGTTTCCTTAGTTTTACGTAGTAGTCTCTGATTC
>CAZKCF010000012.1:2558-11129 GCA_964551365.1 uncultured archaeon | reverse complement strand
CCATAGCTGGGAGGACGCTGACAGAAAAACCGAGACGAGGCTGCAGTACAATAACGGCTTCTTTAACGGACAACGTGAGGGAAACAAAATCGCATTGAAGCTGACCGACGACGAAAAAGCCTCATTCAAAAGAGTGCTGGAAACAATATTCAGCAGACTATGCAACTTTTAAGAGACAATAGAGCGCAGCCGCACTCGCTAATTTTCCCCATGATTTTCCGCACAAGTTTTACTCTCGACCACACTGGATTTGCACCTAAAATAATGATTTTGGTCGAATAAAGTGCAACTTATGCATTTTAGGTGCAAGTGCCATTTTAAGTGCAAGGCTTCTCCCACCGAAAGCTTTTTATATTGGTTGTTGTTAATTAGTTACTATAAAGTTTCTATTTGGTCACTTTATAGTCACCATATAGTTTCATGCGGGGTTTTAGGTTGGTCTTTTGGAGCACCACAATGAGCAAACTCATCGGGATTCGAGTGAGCAAAGGAATAGACGAAATACTCGACAACATGAGCCGAAAACTCGGCAAGAAAAAATCAGTTCTGGTAAGAGAACTCATGGAACAAAGGCTTTACGAGTTAAGCCTCATTTCAAGCAAAATAAAGCAATAAAAAAAAAGGTCACATCACACCAAAAGTGTGATTCAGCCACATCACCCCAAAAAAAACCACCCAAAGGCGCGCTCCACCAGGAATATAGGGTTCGGGTGGAGACGCGCCTACTGTTGCATCAGAGTTAACGCTACTGATATTGCGCCGTCTTCTGCTTTGGCTTTTGTGGTTGCGAAGGATATTACCACCACGTCGCCGTCTGAGAGATTAAGCTCTTCCACACGCTTCTGTGTTACCGGAAACTCGGTTAAGGATAGGTCGTCTGTCGGGAAACCAACTTGGCTGCTTCGCTTCACGAGTATTACGGCGCCGTCTGCTCCGGCCTTGAGGGCTACGTCGCGTTCGAAGACGCCTGCCTTAAGCTTGGGGGAAGCGTTTTTCACGACAAGTAGTGATTGGATTTTGTCTGGAGCTAGGTCGTATAGTTTTGTTTCCTGAGGTCGGGTGAATTTTTCAAGGATTTTCTGTAGTTTTTGTTTTCCCTGCGGCGTTAGCGTGTGTCCTTGTTTGCTGGATTTTATGAGACCTTGTCTTTTAAGCCGCTTTAGTATTGTCCTCATGCTGCCTTCGCCGACTTCAAGCATTTTTAGGAGTTTTTTCCTGCCCACGACTTTGCCGTCTAAAAGCAGCATCGCCCGTATCACGTGTGCTTCGCTAAAGCTTGGCGCAGCCCCAACCATGCTAGAGTATTAGCTTAGAGGGGGATATAAAACTAAGAAAGAAACTTTTTAAACCTAGAATACTAAGTAGATAGGTTCAAAATGGCTAAAGGTTTAAGACCAGCGCACTGTTATCACTGGGATACTCCAGCGTACACGAGGACCACGCATGATCCGGGGTCTTCGTTCATAACTGGTATACCGGGCTCTAAGATGATTCACTTTGAGGCTGGCAACAATACGGCTGAATTCGACACTGAGATGATTATAGTGCCTAAGATTAACATAATGGTGAGGCATAATGCTCTTGACGCTGCGAGGGTGACAATCCTGAAGAAGCTTGAGAAGAAGCTGGGCATTACAAACTTCCTGCTGAAGGTTAACGTATACCCGCACCACATAATGCGCGAGAACTGCATGGCCACTGGCGCTGGAGCAGACCGTGTTCAAAGCGGGATGCGGCGTTCTTTCGGCAAGCCTATTGGCAGGGCGGCTCGAATTAAGAGGGGGCAGCCTGTTATGACGTTGCGTTTCAACAACAGCGAACAGAAGATGCCGATAGCGAAAGACGCTTTTGAGTGTGCCATGAAGAAGCTGCCAGGGGATATGGAGCTTATTGTGAAGTGATTTTTTTATGGTTGAGCTTAATGTTGTCGTGCGCCTTAGGATAATGCCTGAGAACCCTGACGTTGATTTGGAGAAAATCAGGAAAGAGGCTTCTTCTGTGATAAACAAGACCGGCAAAGTGCACAGCATTGAGACCACGCCGATAGCGTTCGGCATAAGCGCGCTTGACGTCGTTTTTTTGTTGAATGATGCCGCCGGCGGGATGGAGGAGATTGAGAAGAAGCTGTCGAAGGTTTCCGGCGTCGGCGAAGTAAGCGTTGGCGAAATAAGCAGGCTTTAGACAATATTTTTTTAGAGCATCTTAAGGTCGACGCACAGCGTGTCCCACGTGGGGTATTCTTCAACCACCGCGGGCTTAAGGCCCATAGACTTTACGTCGCCGGCGATTTCTTCCAGAATCCACGCGCCCGTAAGCAGTCGGAGCCGGCGTTCATCAACTACAACGTATTTCGACGGCAGACGGAATTTTTCCTTAATCGCTTCGGCTGTTTTATCGAGCCGCCTGATGATGTTTTTTCTAGCAGCAGTTTGGATTGAAGCTATTTTTTTGTTGTAGTTGAAAGAGGGCGTTAGTTCCGGCAGGTACATCGCGCCCCGCACGAGAAGACCTTCGCGGGTTATTATGTCGTATTCTTTGGCGGCGTTCTTAGCCCTGCGTTTAAGCCTGCTGGGCAACTGCACGCCGTCCTTCAGCTTGACTGTGCAATAATGGACATTAAGCGAGGTATCGCGCGCACAGTATTCCATGAGCTTTAACGCCAGTTGTTGGCTGCCGGCTACCGCGTAGGAGACGTCGCTTTTGACTTGGAATCCTCTGAGGCTTAAGGCGTTGGCGTTGGACTCGGACAACTCGAGCTCGTTCAGGTTGAGGAAACGTACGCCAAGGTCGTTGATGTGGTTTATGAAAGTTTTGATGAGCGCGCCTTCCCCGGGTATGACAGGTATCTCGCAGCCTACGTCCCAGCTGAATTTGAGCGCGTTCTCCAAGCCTGAGTAGTCTTTTTCGCGTGTGGGGTGGAAGCGTATTTCATCCAAACCCGCTTTGTAGAGTTTGAGTAAGTTTTTTTCCGACGCAAGCGAGCCCGGAGTGTATAAGTGCACGTGGAATCCGTCTCCGAAATTTTTCTTGAGCAGTCGCAGGTATCTTACAGTCCGGTTTAAGACAATCAACGGGTCTCCTCCAGTAAAGCCCGCACCCAGTGAGTCGCAGAGTCGGGCTTCCTCCAGCACGTCTTGTTCATGCGACACCCACCATTCGTTGGCGACTACAACGTCCCTGTTTTTCTTCTGCTCTGAGAGGGGGCAGTACCAGCATCTTCTCGCGCATAGGCCGGTCAGAAGCAGTACTAGTTTCGCTCCTTTCACGCAGAGTCTGCATCCTCTGGGAAGCTGTCCTATCCAGTAGGAGTGGTAAGGCGTCTCACGTATTTTTCTCACGAGTAATTTATTGGCGGATTCGTTTAATATCGTCAGATGTTTTCCAGGAGAGTTAGCACGTCCTGCGGCTCGTAACGCAGCAGGATGTTTCTGCTTCGGCCTCTCGCGCCCTTAGAGTATGAGGTGTCAACCATTTTGTAGTGCTCAAGCTTGTTCACTATTTCACTGTATTTTTTTAGGCTGATTTCAGTCTTAGTGTTGAAGAGCCCGTATATTCTCGCAGATGAGGTTTCGCCTGATTCCGCCAGAAGCTTTAGCAACTTTTTTTCGTCTTCGGTGAGCGAGCTTAACGTTTGCTTTAGCGCGAATACGCGGTATTCGCCATCGAATGCGGCGTCAACGTGAGTTTGTTTTATGGTTCGGGATGAGTCGCCTTCAGCCAGATAAGCGCTCTTGCGGAGTAGTTGTATTCCAAGCCTGATGTCTCCTTGGGTCATCGTCTTGTCCACAACGTACTCTAACAGTTGTTTTGACGCAACGTTTGGGTAGAGGCCGTATTTGACCCTGTTTTCGAGTATCTCGTATGTTTCCTGTCTGCTGTAGGGTTGGAATAATATTTTGCTTGGGTTGTAGACGCTTCGGGTTTTCATGTCCAAGCCGGCTAGGTGGCGGTCGTCTATCATTATTCCTATCACTCCCGTCTTGTCGTAGCCGTATGTACTGTGGGATTTCAGCAAATCCAAGATTACTTCGTCGGCGCATTTGTTTAGGAAGAGGCGGTCTAGTTCGTCTAATGCTACTACAATGCTTTTGCCTGTCTTGTTTAGTTTGTTGAATACTTTTTCTTTTACGGACTCAAGTGGTTTGCCAGTGTCTGGCGGCGTGTGTCCGAAGACGGCTTCGTGTATTCTTGAGAATACGCTAAATTGTGTGTCGGAGTCCTCACAGTTCACGTATACTGGAAGAAGCTTGTCGGATGTTTTGCGTATTTCATTGAAAATGTGTTTTACTGCGGTTGTTTTTCCTGTGCCCGGTGGGCCGTATATGAGGGTGTTTACTGTGTTCAGTCCTCTTAGGCCGGGTTTTATGTTTATGGACAGTGATTTAAGCTGGCTGTCGCGGTGTATGAAGTCTTCTGGCATGTAGCTTGGGGTGAAGACTTGTTCGTCTCTGAAGAGGGTTTCTTCGCTGAGGAGGATGTTTTTGGGCGTGTTCATGTCTAATATTAATGTGTGGTGAAAAGAAAAAGGGGGGAGCGTCCTCTTCAGTTATGCTGTAATAGCAGCTTGTTGAAGAGGGCGTCTATCTCCCTTACGTATGCCTTCCCTAGTGAAGGCACCATCCAGACGTTACCAAGGTGCATTGCATCCATTTTGTGTTTGCCCCAACCACCCCAGGTCACTGGTTATTAGACCTAGTGCAATAATAGAATTCGACGTCTCTTTATAAACTGCTTGCCCTAGAGAGCATTGGAAAAGTAATCACCAGCGCTTGTAGCGTATGGTGTACTGTAGTTTTGTTTCAGAATTAGCCTTCACTGGTATGCGCCACTTTACTTTGTTGTTTGATTCTTTGGTGTGGTCGTAGTTTTCTTTCAGAATGTTCCAGTCTCCGCCAGTGTTTTCCAGCACCGTGACTGTTATGTCTTCGTCCTTGTGGTTTCTGAGGGTTATCTCCCACGTGTACTCGTACCAGTCTGCAAGCAGGTTGTAGTCTAACTGTTTTCTTTCGCCCACTATGTCGAACGCCTGGCCCACGAAGATTCTCAGCAGCTCGTCTTTTGGCGTGTGGTCTATGCTGTCTTCGCCTATGAACTGGAGTTTGCCTTCGCTGTCTTTCTTGAAGACCCTCACGGTGCCTTTGGGCAGCGGCATGCCGAGGTTGTTGGACTGGGTGTTGTTGAAGTTTAACATGACGTTCACTTTGCTGTTGCTTGAATACCATCTAGTGTTCTCGTAAACGTATTCTTTCTCAACGCCAACGTCAGCCGCCTCAAGGAGGGAAATCTGCTTCTGCTCGTTGTCTTTGAGCGTTGTCTTGCGCTGTAGGTCGTACATGTGGTATTCGAAGAGGGATTCTTCTGCGAATTGGGATGCGCCTAACGCTTTTTCTTCTGCGTATAATGTGTCGTAGTATTGTGGTGTGGTTGTCCGGTGTATGTCCCCGGCCACGAGCTTTAGGTTTGCGTCGGTGAATGTTGTTCCTGCGTTGTTTGTTATTGTGACCCATCCGTTTAGGTCGAGTTTGTTGTCGTCTTTGTTGACTACTGCGACATAGTCTGCGTTCCAGTTCATCCCGGAGGTCATGTAGCTTAGTTCTAGCGTGTGGTTTTTGGTCTCGTTTGCCTCAACGAGCCACTGTAGGGTGGGTTTTGTTATGAGTCCTTCGGGCAGTTCGGGCAGGACTAGGCTGTTTGATGATAGTATGTGGATTTGTCCGCTGGAGTCTTTTATTATAAGTTGGCTTCCGCTGTAGCTTAGGAGCGTGCCTTCAACGAGTTCTTTTTTGTCGCCGTAGATTTCGTAGGCTGTTATGTTTTTGTTCACGTATTTTTCCATGATTTTTTCCTTGCTCACCAGGTCGTACTGGTAGTTTTGCTCTAGGACGGATATCAGGCCGCTTAGTGACTTGAGTTTCACGCTCGTTGGGTCTATTTGGGATGCGACTCCTTCGTAGTAGACGTCGTTTAAGCCTTCGCTGAGGAATTTGCTCCGGTATTCTTTTACAACGCCGAGGTTGCTGTTGTATACTGTTACCTCAAGCTCTTCCGGCTTCTCGTTTATCAGGACAGGAACCTGGGCAAGGTTCACGGCGAATGCGAGTGTCAGTACAACGCCCATACAGAGTATCACGTACAGAAGTTTTTTGTGCGAGTGTTTCATATCATATTCTTATTCGAGCGTAGGTTATTAAAATGTCTTCCGGAAAACATTTTACTCATTATTGAGTAATTAACTGATATTGAGTATTTATATGCCAAGCGCGATTTATTAAGGGATATGAGTGTAAAGAAGGTTGCGTCATCGAGGCTGCCCACGAAGTACGGAGACTTTGACATTCATGGCTTCAGAGGCCCTAACGGAGAGGAGCTTATAGTTTTGACCGTTGGCGACGTCTCCGGAGAAAACACGCTCCTGAGGGTGCATTCCGCATGCCTGACGGGAGACACCTTTCACTCGAGGAGATGCGACTGCGGGAACCAGCTTGAGATAAGCATCAGAAACATAATGGATGATGGGCGGGGCATCATAATATACCTGCCGTACCACGAAGGGAGAGGCATTGGAATACTGAACAAGATTAAGGCCTACAAACTGCAGGACAACGGCAGGGACACCGTGGACGCAAACCTTGAATTAGGGTTCGAGTGCGACCTGAGGGACTACAGTCTCGTGCCTGAGATACTTGAACACTTTAAGATTAAGTCGGTCCGGCTTATGACAAACAACCCACAAAAGATTAGGGGTCTTGAGAAAAACAGGATAAAGGTGAAGAGGGTGCCAATAATTATACCCGCTGACAAGATAAGCGAATCCTACATCGAGACAAAGAAAAAGAGGATGGGTCATCTTTTCGAATAAAAATGAGCACGTACATGAGGCGCGCCTTAGAACTCGCAAGGTTAGGCAGAACCAGCCCGAATCCTCAAGTAGGCTGCGTGATAGTGAAAAACGGCAGGATTGTCGCCGAAGGCTACCACACGAAAGCCGGAAAGCCGCACGCTGAGATAGAGGCGCTCAGTAAAATCGGCTTTGACGCCAGGGGTTGCGTTATGTATGTGACTCTTGAGCCCTGCTGTCATTGGGGTCGGACTGGGCCTTGCACTGAGGCGCTCATAAAGTCCGGAATCAAGAGGGTTGTGGTCGGCATGAGGGACCCTAACCCGCGTGTGTCGGGAAGGGGGATTAGAGCGCTTAGGAAGGCAGACATTAGGGTCGATGTTGGGGTTATGGCTGGTGAGTCGGCCAAGATGAACGAATTTTATGTTAAGTATATCACGACTGGCATGCCGTTTGTAATCCTTAAGGCTGCGATGAGTTTAGATGGCATGATTGCGACGAAAAACGGCGACTCTAAGTGGATTTCGTGCGGGGAGAGTAGGGGGCTTGTTCATGAGCTGCGGGACAGAGTGGATGCTGTTTTGGTGGGCGTGGGCACTGTTCTTTCAGACGACCCGGAGCTTACGTGCAGGATTAAGGGCGGCAGGAACCCTCTTCGCGTCATAGTCGACAGCAAACTCAGAATTCCGCTTGATGCGAAAGTTTTGAGGGACAAGAATGTTTTAATCGCCACGACAAAAGGCTGCAGCGGGCGCAAGAGGCGTTTGCTTGAGGGGCGTGGTTTTGAGGTTGCGGTTGTTGGCGGAGGCGGGGGTGTTGGGTTGAGGAAGCTTATGAAGGTTCTTGGCGGCCGCGGGGTTACGTCAGTGTTGATTGAGGGCGGCAGCAGGATTAACGCGTCTGCGCTCAGGGAGGGTGTTGTGGACAGGCTTGTTTTGTTTATTGCGCCTTTTTTTGTTGGTGGTGATGGCGTTCCTGTTTTCTCGTCGCTTGGCGTTGATTGCGTGGGGGATGTGTTGAGGATGAAGAGAGTTCTTGTGGGCAGCGTCGGCTGTGATTTGCTTGTGGAAAGCGACATACATACGCTTTTTTGAGTAATTAACTGTTTTTGAGTATTTATATATCCCCCCGCAAATAGATTAAAACACCACGATGGAAAACAACATAGAGCAGGCGATAAAAGAACTCCGGAAAGGAAATTTCGTGCTGCTCCACGACTCAAGCAGCAGAGAAAACGAAACAGACTTCGTCGTGGCAGCAGAACACATAACGCCAAAACGCATAGCGCAAATGCGCTGCGATGCAGGCGGTCTAATATGCCTTGCATTAGGCAACGAAGCGTCCGAAAAACTTGGGCTACCGTTCATATCAGAGGTCTACAGGCAGACTGCAGACAAATTCCCGATACTCAAAGAACTTAAGGCAGACGACATACCATACGACGAAAAATCATCGTTCTCCATAACCATAAACCACAGGAAAACATTCACAGGCATAACAGACGAAGACAGGGCGCTTACGATAAAACAGATAGCCTTATTGTGCAAGAAGCCTGACAAAAAAGCGTTCGGCAGAAACTTCAGGACACCCGGACACGTCCCGCTGCTGATATCCTCAGGCCTTGAGAACAGGGAAGGCCACACTGAACTCAGCACAGCGCTCATGGAGCTGGCAGACCTCACGCCCGCTGCAGCAATATGCGAGACGATGGACGGGACAACATACAAGTCAAC
>CAZKCF010000012.1:0-2548 GCA_964551365.1 uncultured archaeon | reverse complement strand
AACGCAGCCCGACAGAGTGAGGGAATACGCGAGAAAAAACAACATAGTTTTCCTGGAAGCAAGCGAGGTGAAGGAGGCTTACCTGAAATGAGAATTGGGATAGCGGACACGACCTTCGCAAGATACGACATGGCTAAAGACGCCATAGACGAGATAAAAAAACACGCTTTAGGAGTGAAGATAGTGCGCTACACCGTGCCGGGCGTTAAAGACCTACCTGTGGCATGCAAGAAGCTCATAACAGAACAAGAGTGCGACATAGTCATGGCATTCGGAATGCCCGGCAAAGAAGCGATAGACAAGACATGCGCTCACGAAGCGTCAACTGGCATAATACAGGCGCAGCTTATGACCGACACGCACATAATAGAGGTATTCGTCCACGAGGATGAGGCTAAAAACGACGTGGAGCTTGCTGAAGTCATGGAGCGCAGGGCTAGAGCCCACGCGAGAAACGCGGTCACGTTGATGCTCAGGCCGGAAGAGCTCACCAGAGACGCCGGCACGGGCAGGCGGCAGGGCCGAGACGACGCAGGCCCAATAAAACTATAGGAGGTAAACAACATGGAAAAAATAGGGGTAGGTATTGTCGCGGCGGAATTCAACTACGACATCACGTACGCGATGATTGAACTAGCGAAAGAGCAGGCGAAATTCCTTGGAGCAGACGTGAGAGGACTAATCAAAGTCCCCGGCGTGTTCGACATGCCTCTGGCAGTCAAAACAATGCTCGAACAAAAGGACGTAGACTGCGTTGTGACGCTGGGCGCGGTAATAGAAGGCCAGACCGAACACGACGAAGTCGTAATACAGCATGCGGCAAGAAAAATCGCCGACCTAGCGTTAGAGTACGACAAGCCGACTGCGTTAGGCATATCCGGCCCGGGCATGAGCAGGCTGGAAGCCCACAAGCGCATCGAGTACGCGAAACGCGCTGTTGAGGCCGCAGTCAAGACTGTGAAGGCTTTGCGGGAGTTCAGGGGCGGCAAATAGGTTTTTATACGCACCCAACACAATAAGTTAACAGGTGTCTTGAGTGAGACCTTACGTCATACTGAATTCCGCGATGAGCCTTGACGGGCGCATAGGAAAAGAACACGAGCAGATTGTTTTCTCAGACAAGCTGGACAACGACAGGCTGAATGCCCTCAGAAGTTCCGTTGACGCAGTGTTGATTGGCGCGGAAACCATTCTCTCCGACAACCCGCATATCCCGCCCAGAGACATGTTGAAGACGAAGCCTGCCATAGTCATAGTCGACAAGGACGTGGAGACGCCCCCCACAGCTGAAATACTCAAAACCGAGGCGCCCATAATAATAGCCACGTCAAAGTTCGCGCTGAAGTACAACATAGAGCAACTGCAGAAGGCTAACCCCAACATAGAGTTCATCGCCTGCGGGCAAAGCGTCATAAACCTGAAGGACTTATTGTGGCAGCTCCATGAGATGGGCGTGAAAAAGATTCTTCTGGAGGGTGGCAGGAAACTCAGCAGGAGGATGCTGGACGAAGACCTGGTGGATGAGATTTACCTGACGATTGCGCCCGTGCTTATTGGAGAAGGCTTAAGCTTCGTTCACGGCAAACTCGAAAACCAGATAAAGCTCACCTTGGAGGGGATACTGCAGTACGGCGACGAAGTCGTCTTACATTATCTCGTCAAAAAGTCGGTCTAGTTTTCTTTTTGGGCGTCCGCACTATCTTACAGGATTAGATGTTTATTGGGAACGACAGCATGTTCCAGCCGGTACGCAGGCCTAAGTTAATGTTTTTCGTGGGGAGTGTGGTGGATGTTGTTGTAGTGGTGGTTGTCGTCAGAGTGCCGTTTTCTTGTATCACCGTCGCCCTAATCATGTAGTCTTCGCTCGTCGTCTGAACCCACCCGAGTATGTTGGAGTCGTAGCTTTGGTTGTCTGGGTTTGAGTTGTCGAAGCCAATCCGAGGCTTGAAGGAGGTGCTCCACGTTAAAGCCACATAGAATCGGTTTGGCACGGTTAGGTTTTCTAGGGTGAGGTTATGCCAGCCGGTGGTGGTGGGTGTTGTGGTTCCGGAGTATAGTATGCTGTCTGGCATGTTGCTTCCTGAGTCGTTGTACACACTCCAGTTGAACGCGTAAAGCGGGTCAGCGTAAACGTAAAACCTCGCTGAAGCCAGCTTAGAGTTGTTGTAAACATCGAAGCCTACTGCAATCGTGTATCCTGGGTTAGCCATAACGCTGCCGTCCTCTGAACCGTCATCATAACCCAACTCGGAGGTGTACGCCATTATCGTCGTGGATGTGGTCGTGGACGTTGAGGTTGTTGTTGATGTTGTTGTGGTCGAGGTTGAGGTGGTTGGAACAGTGGTTGTAGCCGCAACCGTGGTGGTTCCTCCGCCGGGAACAGTCGTGGTCGAGGGGAGGGTTGTTGTCTCAGCGAGCGTGGTGGTCGAAGAGGTTGATGATGTTGTCGAGGTTGAGGTTGTTTCTGTAACCGTTGTGGTGGACGTGCTTGAAGAGGTTGTGGTTGCTGGCAGGCTTGTGGTAGACGTTGTTGTGGTTGTTGAACTGG
>CAZKCF010000011.1:0-11243 GCA_964551365.1 uncultured archaeon | reverse complement strand
GAGGTTGTGGTTGCTGGCAGGCTTGTGGTAGACGTTGTTGTGGTTGTTGAACTGGAAGACGTTGTCGTAGTAACCGAAACCGTCGTTGTTGTGGTCGTTGTGCCGGGGAGTAATGTTGTTGTTGAGGTTGTGGTTAGTGTGGGGCTTAGGTATACCGTCATCGTCATGCTGTCGCCTATGGCTGAAATGCTGGTGACGTTGACGTAGCATGAGCTGTTGTAGAAGTTTGCGTTCGGGTCTGACGTGCACGTGAAGTAGTCTTTGTTCCCGCTGTAGAAGAAGTCAGTGCTTGAACCGTAGCCGCTGCCGTATGAGTCCAAGTGTTGTGTGCCGCCGTGAGCTTCCTCAACATCAACGAGCTTCCGGTTTTCGTTCGTGTTGCCTCCTCTGGTTTCGTCCACGTGCGTTATTACAACCCCGTTTCCGGGCAGATACTGGTCGAACTTCGTCTGCTTGCGGTTTTCAATCAAAAAGTATTCGCCCGTTCCTGTCCCACCAGTATTCCAGTTGAGGTTTCCGGGAGAGTCGCCGGAATTGATGCCGGCAAGGTAAATGCTGTCGTAGGATTCACCGTAGTTTACTGTAATGTTTTGCACCGGGTCGCCCAACACGACGGGATTACTCCAGCCTAAAAAGTATTTGCTCCAACCGCACGGGTGTACTGGAGTGTCGCCGCTGTTGCCCCAGCTGCCGTGAGCCATCAACCCGAAGTCGCCTATGCCGCTTGAACTGTAGTCCGTGTCATACAAGTCAGGCAGCCCGAGGGTGTGCCCGAACTCGTGGGCGAACGTGCCCATCGGGCTGTTTTCAGCGAGAATATTGTATGTGCCAACTGATTCGCCAGAGTGCTTTGAAATGCGGACGCCGTCGAGGACCGTGTCCTGGCATCGGGAACCATTAAGGTAGGTTGCACATGAGCCACTGCAGTCGTAACTGTAGCCGTATATCGTCCACTTGTGGCTCCATATTGCATGGGTTGCACTGCAACCCCCATTCTCCTGGCCGCAGTCGGCGTGCACGACAATAATAGACACTTCGCTGTCCTCCAGAATGTTGTCGCTGTCTAAGTCATATTGCGTGAAGTCTATGTACGCGTCGGCTTTAATCAAGGCTTCACGAGCAAGGTTGAAGACGCAGTCGTTGGCGTCGTCAATGTAACCCAAATCCGTGTCGTAGTCTTCACCCCAATGCTGCTCGTTGTAGTCGCTCGTAACCCAGACGTTGGGTCCGGCCACGCCGCCAGTGACATTCAAGAGACCGCGGGAAGTCTCGTTAAAGTAACTCCACATGCTGGCGGTGTTGGAGGCGTTGAACAACAGGTTGCCGTAATACTGGCCGGTGTACACGCCAGCATTCACCCGCGGGTTGTCCGTGAAGTTAATCAAAACAACGAGGATGTTTTTAGTGCCATTGGCGACAGCGTTAATCGAAGGCATGCTCTTTGCGTCAAAAACACGCGGCAGGCTGACTGCCGCAGGCTTCTGCGGGCGAACGTGCTTCTGAATCTCCAGCATGCTAGGATTCAGGTTCCTGCCAACGCGCGCTCCAGCTGAAGCAAGACGGCCGTCCTCTATTTTAGCGTAATACCACCATCCGTCAGGCTGCTTTAGGATTGTATAGCCGTCGGATGTTTCAAACCATGCGCCGCGTTCGTCGCCGATTTGTCTTGCCGTAAAGGAGTAGCTGTCCGGCTGTTTTAGTGTGAAGGACGCGGGGTTTGCGGGGACTGCGGAGGAGGGTTGTGATAGTAGCATTAGCAGTAAAACTGCGGGCAGGATGCATTTATTCATCAGTAATAATATGCCGTGGGGGGTATAAATAATCGTGGGTTTGATGTTAGTCATATAAATATACGACCAATATATTTTCATGGTTTTTTTCAGCGAGCTGAAAGGTAGACGAGTTTACGATTCCAACAAAGTTTTTCTGGGCGTGGTGGACGACCTTGTTTTCGTTGACGGGGAGAAGTATGCTGCCATAACGCATCTCGTCTACGTTGATGATAATAAATACAGGAAGAAGATTCATTTTAGTCTTGTGAACGAGCTGAAGGAGGAGAAGAGGCAGAAGTCTCCCGGTCTTGTGATAAACTTGAGCCTCCCGAAAGAGAGGATTACGCCTTTTTTCATAAAAGAGAATGACGTACTCGTCGGAGACATCTTGGACAAACAGGTTGTTGACGTAGACGGCGTGAAGGTGGTGAGAGTCAACGACATAATCTTGGGCAAAGTAGACGAGAAATTCTGTGTCGTGGCTGTTGCCGTCGGAACCAAAAGCCTGATTAGGCGGCTTGGTTTGGAAAAGGTCGCCAGAGTTTCGCCGAAAAAGATTAACGAACACGTAATACCCTGGGAGTCTGTCGAAAGACTTGAGCCAGGACTACACGACCTGCACCTTAAGATACAAAAAAACAAGATAACTGACCTGCATCCTGAAGACATCGCAGACGTCATGGAAGACCTGTCGTACAATGAACGAGTTCTAATCTTTAACACACTAAACAAACAGCAGGCCATACGCACGCTAATTGGGGCTGAACCCGAAGTCCAAAACTCAGTCTTCAAAAACATGAAGCTCAGCAGAGTCGTGAACCTGCTGGAAGACATCCCTCCAGACCAAGCCGCAGACATAGTAAGCATGATGTCGCCAAGCAAAGCCAAAGACATCCTCGACAAAATGAGGCCTGAAAGCAGCAACGAAATAAAAGGCGTGCTAAAATACCCTCAAGAGTCCGCAGGAGCCATAATGGACACGTCGTTCATATCAGTGCCAGACTCGTACACCGCCCAAGACACCATAGACTTCCTACGCCAAATATCACCACCGTCCGAGAAAATTTACCACATTTATGTCGTGGACAAGCAAAACCACCTACAGGGCGTCCTATCCGCGCGGGGGCTTTTGACTGCCCAACCCAGCACCAGGGTGTCGGACATAATGAAGAAGGAGATGATACACGTCAAGACGTCAACGCCCAAGGAGGATATAGCAAAGGCTATAGCAAAATACGACTTGTTTGTCCTGCCTGTCGTCAACGAAGAGAACATTCTGAGGGGTATTGTTACCGCCGACGACGTGTTGACCGAGATTATGCCGCGCGAGTGGAGGAGGCACAAGTATAAGCCGCACAAAATCAGGGTGAAGAAGAGGAAGAATGGAGTACAACAGACTATCTTCTAGAGTTAAGCACATGCTCCTTGTGCTGGGGATAATAGGCCCCGGCATTATAACCGCCTCAGTAGACAACGACGCGGGCGGGATTACAACCTATTCCGTGGCAGGAGCACACTTTGGGTATAGTATGCTGTGGACGCTGATACCCATAACGCTGTTTCTCATAATAGTGCAAGAGATGTGCGCTAGGATGGGTGCCGTGACCGGGAAGGGTTTGGCAGACCTTATCAGGGAAAACTTCGGCGTTAAGGTGACTATATTCATAATGCTCTGTCTTGTCGTGGCCAACCTATCGGTTACTGTCGCAGAGTTCGCAGGCATAGCAGCCGCGGGAGAACTGTTCAACCTGAACAAGTATGTTCTCGTGCCATCGTGCGCGCTTTTTGTGGTGGCTGCGACAATCAGGTTGAACTACAGGAACTTGGAAAAATTCTTCCTGCTGCTAAGCTTCTTTTACGTTTCGTATATACTCTCAGGGGTTATGGCCCGGCCGGACTGGAGCACTGTGACGAAAGAATTTCTCATGCCATCTTTCAGCATGACGGCCGCGTACCTCATTGTTTTGGTGGGAGTCATAGGCACTACAATAACGCCTTGGATGCAGTTCTACCTTCAGTCATCGATAGTGGAAAAAGGCATCAGAATAAAGGAGTACAAGTACTCAAAATGGGACGTCATAATCGGCTGCATCATAACCGACGTAATCAGCTTCTTCATAATACTCACGTGCGCGACAGTCTTGTACCCTTATGGGATAAGGATAGACAGCGCCGTTAACGCCGCCAAGGCGCTTCAGCCTCTTGCAGGAGGCTACGCTTTCCTGCTCTTTGCCGTCGGATTCTTTGGCGCCGCTCTTTTCGGGGCATTCATACTACCGATATCAACAGCATTCTACGTCTGCGAGGCGTTGGGTTGGGAGTCTGGCGTGAACAAGAGATTTCATGAAGCAAGAGAGTTTTATCTTCTGTTAATGCTTATCATAGTCATCGGCGCGGGCGTCGTGCTGATACCCAACGTGCCGCTCATAAAGCTGCTGCTGGTGTCTCAGGTAATAAACGGCGTCGCGCTTCCAGTAATCTTGTTCGCGCTGATTTACTTGGTCAACAACAAGAAAGTCATGGGAGAGTACACTAACTCTCATAGCATGAACATAGTAACCTGGTTTGGTTCAGTGCTGCTTGTGGTGATAACGATACTGATGGTGGCGACTACGGTATTCCCCAGCGTACTCGATTAATCACTTATCCTCTGTTTCTTGAGGAAATCCCAGATTACTTCAGTAGCGTTTATGTCCCTGCTGGTTTTACCCACAAGCCAAACCGGCGCGTACTGTAAGCCGCCGGGCCACGTGTGGCCGCCTCCTTCAACAGCGTATAGTATCACCTTGCTTCCTCCGAGGCCTCGACAGTATTCCTCGCGCCGCACTTGTATTCCGTCGTCTGCGTCTACATCGGGCTCCCACGTCAGCGTGGGTGTTGGAGAACAATCATTGCGTTTTACCCAGAAGTTTACTGTATCGTACACAGACAACACTCGCCCAAGCTTTAGCGGGCCAAAGTGCACGTCACCGCCCTCCCAAGGCACTAGCGGATCCGCAACACCGTTGATCATCAAAACCGGGACAGACCTTGAGGGAGAACAATTTTGAGGTAAGTTTTCTGGCATAGCGCCCATCACGGGCGCGAACGCAGCTATCTTGTGCGAGAGTTCGCAGGCCAGTCGGTGAGACATCATGGCGCCGTTTGAGGCGCCGGTAACGTAAACGCGTTTTTCGTCTATGTTCAGTTCTGCTGAAAGCCCGTCAATGAGGTTGGATATGAAGCCAACGTCGTCGATGTTTTCCTTGCTGGCGCGCCATCGGGATTGTCGGCCGTCGTTCCAGTGTTTTTCGAACGCGTTGGGGTAGGCGACGACAAAGCCCTCTTGTTCTGCTAGAGCGTTAAAGCCGTGTTTTGTCAGCCGTTCCATGCCTGGGGCACCATCGCCTCCGCCTCCGTGCAGCACGATTAGTAGGGGCGCTTTTTTTGTCTTGTCTAGTGTTTTTGGGGTGTAGAGTAGGTATGTGCGTTGTATTCCGTCGGACATTATTGATTTTTCCGTTGCGGTTTCAGGGGATGTGACGCCCGATTGTTCGGTGTTTTGTCGTATGCAGCCGCACATTAGGACGAAAATTAGGACTGTAGGCAACCTCATGATAGAATATTGTCGCATGGGGCCATATATAATGGGGGCAAGATATTATTATGGAGTCTGTTTTGATTGTGGGCTTGAATTGCAGGCCGATTGCGTTGTCAGCCAAAAAGCTCGGACTGAGGGTGCATGCGGTTGACTTTTTTGGGGATGTGGACCTGAAGTCTGCTGCAGACAGCGTGCACTCAATCAGCGGCGAATACAGTTCCCAGAAGCTTGTTGACACGGCCCTTGAGTTGCTGCCCAAGTTAAAGCCTGATGGCATCCTGTTGACGTCTGAAGTAGGCTGTAACCCGCATTATGTCAAACAGTTGGAGGAAAACGTTAGAGTATTGGGCAACAACAGCAAACAGGTCTCGGCTGTTAGAGACTGGAACAGGTTCTTCAAAAAGCTTGATTCGTGGAGGATACAGCACCCTAAGACTCACGTAGCATACTCTGAACAAGACGTCAAAAGGGCGTGCGAAGACATTGGTTTCCCGCTCGTAGTTAAGCCGACACACGGTTCGGCCGGAACGGGAGTAAACCTCGCGGACAACATCAGAGAAGCGTTACAAAACTTTCGCCTGCTGGATGAGGCGCTGGTGCAGGAGTACGTTAGGGGCGTTGACGCCAGCGTTTCAGTGATGTGCAGCAGAAGCCTTGTTATCCCGCTGTCCCTGAATGAGCAGCTTCTCGGCCTGGATGAGGTTGGCTGCGGCAGAAGATTCCAGTACTGCGGCAACATAGTTCCCCTTGAAAGCGATATGATAGAGGAGTGCTTTGACGTTGCGGAAAAAATATGCGGGGGATGCCATCTTACGGGCACAGTCGGCATAGACTTAGTATTGACTGAAAACGGGCCGTATGTCATTGAAGTTAACCCGAGATTCCAAGACACGCTAGAGTGCATTGAAAGAACGGCTGGAGTAAACCTCGTGGGGATGCACCTTGACGCATGCGAAGACAAACTTGTGGAAACCAGGATAAAACAGACGAATTTCTGGTGTAAGGGTATATTGTACGCGAGAAAAGACTGTGTGGTTTCAGGAGACTTAAGTGAAGTGGACGGCTGCGTGGACATAACGAAAACAGGGCTTAGAGTAAGGAAAGACGACCCAGTGTGCAGTATACTCGCCTCGGCTGAAAAAAGAGACGCCGCATTTAATAAAATGAAAAACAAAATAACTGAAATCAAAAAATGCCTGCGTGAAAAATGATTACAGAAGCAATTGGGTTATACCTGCTGATGCTGCTTGTGATAGGGTTCATCGTGCGGAAAACAAAAACGCTGGACGACTTTATAACAGCCGGAAAACACCTGAATCTCCCACTCCTCGTGGCCTCAATCGTGGCCACATTCTACGGCGCCGCAGCAATACTCGGGGGGGCTGAGCTTTCATTCTATTTTGGGCTTGGAGCGCTCTGGTTTATGGTGCCTTTTTACTTGGGCAACCTAGGGCTCATCTTTTTTTTGGATAGGATAAACGGCATTAAAGCCAAGACGCTTCCTGATTTTCTCGGCGGATACTATGGTGGCAGGACGGTGGTGGCGTCAAGCCTGCTGCTAACGGTATTGTGTCTTGTGCCTGAGTCCATACTCGCTGTGGGGAAGGTGTTAAACCACATCATACCTTATTCTACCGAAGTCTGGATGGTGCTTGTAACAGTAGTCATGGTCGCGTACACGCTCTTAGGCGGCATGCGAACAATAACAGTCTCGGACGTCATACAATTCGCTATGATGATGGCCGCCATACTTATTTTGTTCCCATACGCTTTGAGCTACACACCAGATTTCATAGCAAAGACGCCAGCTGAAAACCTGACGCCCTTCACATACTTACACGACACGCCCCAAGACGCAGTACGCTGGACGATACTCCTACTGTTCCTCCCCATGACAAGCGCGCCCCTCTACCAGAGGTTTTTCGCGTCACTCGACAACGTCGACAAGAAGAAGGCGCTTGCGTATTCTGTTGTAGCGTACTTTATTATGGACATGATACTGCTCTCATGCGGCATGATTGCTGCAGCAAACGCTGAAACACTGGGGATTACTGAAGAGAACGCTGACGTTGCTTTACTCATACTCGGCTACACGATACTCCCGAATTTGATAAAAATCTTCTTTATAGTGGGCATGTTCAGTGCGACATTTAGCAGCGCAGACTCGTGGATTCACGCCGGCGCATCAAGCCTGTCTTACGACGTTTTCAGGAGAGTGTTCAGGTGGAGCGACAAAAAGCTGCTGCTGGCGTCACGGTTTTCAGTCGTCTTTTTAGGCGGACTAAGCCTCGTTCTCGCACTATGGTTTGGAGACATAATAGCAGCAATAAGCTTCATGTTCACGGTATGGATTTCAGGCATAGTCTTCCCCACAACAGTAGCGCTTCTCGGCAGGAAGATGACAGAGAACGCAGCCTTGACGTCAATGGCCGCAGGGAGTTTAAGCGCAATCCTGTGTGGGGTTCACCCGCTTGCGGGAGTAGACCCCCTGTTTGTTGGATTGGGTTTTTCAGTCTTGGTTGGGCTGATTGCGAGGAAACTGGATTTATAAATCAGGTTGTTTAATTAACGTATATCAATTTAGGTGGTGTCTAAAAATGCATGCAAAAACTTTGGTTTTGATGGTTATTTTGGCGACGGCAGGTTATGCTGCGGCATTAGACTCCCACGGGAGTATTAATGTTGCGGTGACAGGCGAGAACGGCTTGTGCGTTAACAACACAGTAACTATTAACGTAACGGCCGAGAGAACTGGGAGAGCGCTTGGAGGAGCTGACGTAGACGGCTACTTTAACAACAAAAAGGTTTTTGAACTGAAGACTGAAGATGATGGTGTTGCCTCGTTCACTCCGACTGCTCAGGGAGACTACAGAATCGAGATTGAGAAGTCTGGCTACAGGGACACCGTGAAGACAGTGTCAGTATTGTCCTGCGTCGTTGAGACTACGACAACATCAACCTCAAGCACGACATCAACGACAACCGTTCCGGCAACAACCACAATACCGGAGTGCGTCCTGAGCTTATGCGACTGCAAGTGCCACCTGAAGGGCACGACACCGGAAGACATTGACGGCAGACTCTGCGGCATAAACTGCATGGGAGAGTTTAACATCAGCAATTGCGAGTATGCTGACGGCAAATGCGTTGAAATTTACGTTACAACAACCACAGTCACTGAAACAACCACCGTCGAGACCACGACACTAACCAAAACAACAACAGAAGTATTGACGACGCCGGAGGAGCCGGAAAAGCAGGGAATCGGAGGGTTTGCTATAATCCTAGTCATAGTTATAGTCCTAGTGGCTGCTGCATACCTTCTAACCCAGAAAAAAGAGGGCGGAGAAAAGAAGAAGAGTATTGTGGACGTGCACAAAGAAAAGTCTAAGAACAAGCCAACAAAACTCGAAAAAGCCTAATGAGGTTACAGGGAACGTAAGCCAGACAAAACGTCGTCTCCTTTCCGGTAATTGTCGCTAGAGGATTTCGCCCTACAACCCTGCGGAGTGTAAGCAATACACGAAGCATTGCACACTCTCTTAGGATTTAGGATACATCTTGCATTCATAACACACCTCGCTTGAATAAAATATAATTGCGCAACGAAGAATAAAAAAAGAGAACCCATTATGGAAGAGTTAATACGAAAATACGCAATACAAAACAAAATAAAGTTCGGCACCGCAAGCGAAAAAACAGTCTTAGGGAGGGTTCTGTCTGAAAAACCGGAACTAAAGACATGTTTGAGCGAGCTTCAGGAGACAATAAGGAAGGAGGTTGCAGTGGTGAACGAGACGCCACCCGAAGAGCTTGAAAAAGGAGGAGTAACCACTCAGAAGCGTACTGAAAAACGCGGCATAACTCTCCCAGGGAACCCGAAGAAGGTTGTGATGCGTTTCGCTCCGAACCCCAACGGCCCTCCAACGCTCGGCCACGCGCGCGGCATAGTGATAAACTCCGAGCTCGTGAAAAAATACGACGGCAAGCTTATACTAAGGTTTGATGACACCGACCCTAAGACTAAACGGCCGCTTTTGGAGGCTTATGGATGGTATCTTGACGACTGCCGTTGGCTTGGATTCAACCCAGACGAGGTTGTGGAGTGCTCAAGCAGGATTCCAGAATACTACAAGTACGCTGAAAAACTCATCATATTGGAGAAGGCGTACGTATGCAAGTGCGCTAAAGACGCGTTCAAGGCTTACCGTGACGGCGGAAGACCATGCCCAGACCGAGACAAAACCGCTGACGAAAACCTGAAAGACTGGAGTAAGATGCTGTCAGGAGGCTACGAGGAAGGAGACGCAGTATTGCGTATAAAAACGGAGTTGAAGTCGCCGGATCCTGCGCTAAGAGACTGGGTGGCCTTTAGGATAGTCAAAACCGAGCACCCTAAAGTAGGGTCAAAACACGTTGTATGGCCTATGCTCGACTTCGCGGGCGCCATGGAGGATTATCTCTTGGGCGTGACGCACATAATACGGGGTAAGGATTTGATGGACTCCGGGAGGCGGCAGAATTACGTGTACGAGTACTTGGGCTGGAAGTATCCTGAAGTCATGCACTGGGGCAGGATACGTGTAATCGATAAAGGAGACGCACAAGATGAAGAAGTTGAGGAAGAGGGGGATAACGCAGATAGAGTTATTGACATAACCCAACACAGTAATCTCGCTGCATTAGAGCTAGAATCGGAGACCCATTGTGTAACGATAACAAAACTGAGCACAAGCGGGATGGCGCGCGCGATAAAAGAGGGCGCCTACACGGGTTGGGATGACCCGAGATTGCACACGATAATGGCGCTCAGGAGACGTGGGATAACTCCTGAAGCAATAAGAAACATGATGCTTTCCCTCGGCTTGAGCGAGCATGACATAAGCGTGAGCATGGAAACGTTGTACGCTGAAAACAGGAAGATACTGGACCCGAAAGTCAACAGATACTTTTTTGTCGAAGACCCTGTTGAGGTCGTGGTCGAGAGACCGCAGCTTAAGACAGTGAGGATTCCATTGCACCCCAGCTTTAAGGAAAGAGGACTGCGCGAGCAGACGCTAAAGACAGACGACAGAGGAAACGCCAGAATATTCATCTCAAGGAAAGACGCAAAACTGCTGGAGAAAGAATGCACGGTAAAACTCATAGGCCTCCCGTGCATAAGAAAAACAGGCGCTGAAAAAAAGTTTTTGAAAGCATCATGCTTCGCGGAAAAGGATGCTGGAGCGCAGAAGATACACTGGGTTCAGGATTACGTTAAGGCCGAGGTTGTTATGAACGACCGGCCGGCGGACCAGCCTAAGACAGGATACTGTGAGCCCGCCTGCAGGAGCATAAGCGTCGGGGAGGTAGTGCAGTTCGAGAGATTCGGATTCTGCAGGCTGGACAAGAAGACTGACGAAAAACTAACATTCTTTTTCACGCACGACTAGAATGCGTGGGTGAAACCGAACAACGGGGTGTTTTCGACTGACGCTCCGTTTGACAGCACGTAGGACACGGTCGCCTTCACGTTGAATTCCCTGCCCAAATCTTGGGTTGAGGCCACAAGGCTTACGTCACGGCAGTTTACGGTAGAATCAGCGGGATTCAGCTTACCCAACGATTCGTCAGAAACATAGTGGGCGCCCCACTCGTCCCACACATCCATTTTTACTACAACATTCGTCACCGAGTCGTCCCAGCCGTTGCAAAGCTGGGCGGTGCACGTTACTTTAGGACTCTGGTGAAAGCACTCCATATTCCGCGCGTAGAGTTCTGGAACGCCGACGTAGTGCGCGCCCCGGTCTGAAGAGCTTTGGAGTGCTATTAGGGCAAGGGACACTAGTGCTATCAGGATTATTCCGGCGACCACGTGTTTGTTGTCCATCCCCCGTTAGTATATCGTAAAG
>CAZKCF010000010.1:742-11591 GCA_964551365.1 uncultured archaeon | reverse complement strand
GAAGTAGACAACAGCTTCGCCCAAATCGACGTCCAGTTGAAGAGGCGAAACGACCTGATACCCAACCTAGTTGAAACCGTGAAAGGATACGCAAAACACGAAAAAGAAGTGTTCGAAAACATCGCTAAAGCACGCTCCGCAGTCATGAACGCAAAGACCGTGGACGAAACAGCAAAAGCGTCGAACATGCTCTCCAACACACTGAAAAGCCTTTTCGCAGTAGCCGAAAACTACCCTGAACTAAAAGCCAACCAAAACTTCATGCAACTCCAAGAAGAACTAAGCGGCACAGAAAACAAAATAGCCTACGCACGCCAGCACTACAACGACCTGGTGATGGAATTCAACGTGCGCATTCAAGTGTTCCCGAACAATATGCTCGCCGGGCCGCTGGGATTCCAGAAGAAAGAACTATTCGCCGCTCCAGAAGCAGAGCGCGCGACGCCTCAAGTGAAGTTCTAGAACAGAGAAATGGAGACGATGTTCGAGCAGGTTAGGGCGAACAAAATAAACTCCTACCTGCTTGCCGGATTCTTCATCGTGATTATAGGCGTCCTAGGCGCCGTCATCGGCCTTATTTGGGGCGACCCGTCGATAGGCCTCCTGTTCTCGCTAGTGTTTTCCTTACTGTACAGCATCGTATCCTACTACACCGGCGACCAGCTAATCTTAAGGATGAGTGGAGCGCGGCCGGTCACAAAACAGGAGTTTCCGTACCTGTATAACACAATCGAAGGCCTGGCCATCGCAGCCGGAGTGCCGACGCCGCAGGCGTACGTGATAGACGACTCGGCATTGAACGCGTTCGCCACAGGCAGGAACCCAGAGCACGCGTCAATCACGGTCACAACCGGCCTCCTGAAAGTCATGGACCGCCAAGAGCTGGAGGGGGTCATAGCGCACGAGATGAGCCACGTGAGGAACTACGACATAAGGTTCATGATGCTCACAACAGTGCTAGTAGGGTTGGTCACTCTACTAAGCGACTTCATATTCAGAAGCATGTGGCACAGCCGAGGGGGAAGACGCAGCGAAGGGAGAGGAGGAAGCGCCTACCTCCTGATACTCTTAGTCGGCCTGCTTTTCGCAATACTCGCACCACTCATCGGCCAGCTGATAAGGCTTGCAATAAGCAGGCAGAGAGAATACCTTGCCGACGCCAACGCCGCAATACTGACGCGATACCCGCCAGGCCTCGCCAGCGCATTGGATAAGATAAAAAAAGACCCTGACCCGCTGGTTGACATGGCCAACAAGGCGACGGCGCACTTGTTTATTTCCACGCCTTTTAGGGAGAAAAAGGATTTCGTAACAAACTTGTTTTCAACGCACCCGCCAATAGACGAGAGAATCAAAAGACTGCGTGAGATGTGAGGCAAGATTAGTGACTACCTTCTTTCAGTGGCGGCGGATTGCTAGGAACTTAAAGCAATCCGTGCCCGAAAACCCGCGGCATCTTCTGGCCGGCGTCAAGCAGCATTAATCTGCCAGAGAAAAGGGGTATGTCCTTCTCCAAACTCAAGCTGATTGTCTTTGTTTCGCCTGGTTTCAACGAGCCTTCAGTGACCTTGCACGGCACGTAATTTAGCATGGCGTTCACCATGACGGCGTCACCCTCATTCAAAGACCGCGGAGAATACTTGGATAACGTAGCCTCCAGTTTAAGGCTGTTTGTCGTTTGCAGCGAATCGCTGGTTGATATCAGTGCGCCGCGGGGGACGTCTTCTGGTTTGATGTCCTTTAAGGCGAGTCCTACTCTCACTCCGCAGACGGCTTCGTCAACATCGGTGTCGTGAACCTGCACGGACTTGATGAGCGTCTTCTTGCGTGAGGGGTATATGGTGACCTCATCGTGTTTTCTTATAGTGCCTTTTTTCACCACGCCTAATGCCACAGTGCCTACGCCTTTTACTGTGAATGAGTGGTCGGTTTGTATGACGGCGTCGCCGCTGTTGCCGGGATTCAGTTGGGCTAGTTTTTCTCGTATTGTCATAACCTGTTCTTCAATCACAGGGTAGGAGGATATGATGCTGTGGGGGACAAGGTTTTTCACCGAATCGTGCATTATGTTTTGGTCTAAAATCAAGTATCCGGGGGTCACTCCCGCCGCGTCGAGGGTTACCAGTGTTTCTGCGAAAAACGCGTTTAATTCGGTTATTTTCAGCAGAACCTGGTTCGCCATGTTTAGCGAGGACACAAGCGACTGTATCCTATCGGGGTAAGAGGACGGCTCCACGAAAGATAAAACAGTATCCTGTATTTTGTAGTTGTATAGTGTTATGTCACTGCACGTTCCTTTCCTGCCGAGGGATGACGCAAGATTCTTGCCCAACACGGCCGTAACATTGCCCGAAAAAGCCATGATATAGATGGGTAATAGGAGAATAAATGCTTGGAGGGGCGTTATTTAAAACGTATGTAATACATACTATATTTATCTATGACCGCGAACATGAACGGAACGCCCAATATCCTTAAGGCAATCCCCCAGAAGAGGGGAATCTGCGTTGCACTACAGAAAGATGACACGTCCCTGAGGATTGAAGGCGATTCCCCCAGCGAGTTCACTGAAGTACTCAAGGACGCTAAAATAGCATGGATAAACTTTGTGGTAGACGACATAAGCAGCGACGGAGAGGCTATTGCAGCATCGCTCGGCTTCAGCAAGGGACTGGTCTATAATCTTCTCGCAGGATACTACTCAAACTATGAAGACAGGAACGTTAACTTAGGCATACTGGTGCCTGCGGTCAGGATAAACAACCTTGAAGTCGACATCAGGCCGCTAATAATACTCGTGCGAAAAGGCTTGATACTATCAATCCACGATAAAGACATAACACGCCTCGTGAAATTCTCAAGATACGCCGACACATTCGTAAGAAAGCTAAAACCAAACACCTCATGGCAAGACAAACTAACCTTAATGCTCTGTAGGATACTGGACGAAAACAACGCCAAAAACTTCGACCACCTGAGGGAAATAGAAACCCAAGCAGACGACCTAGTGAAAGACCTGATGGACCCGACAACACCAAGAGACAAACTCGGGCCGGAAATCTACAAGATGAAACACGCACTAATAGTTTATCTCGACTCACTGTGGGCGACGCTTGACGTGCTCAACAGCCTAAGATACGGAGACGCCGAAACGTTGAGTGACAACAACAAGCTGCTTGAGCGCATATCGATACTCGCAAACGATGTCACAAACCAGATTTCGTTAAGCGAGCACATGTCAGAAGTCTTAGCATCTGGGCTGGAGGTGTTGCAGAGCATATACAATAACCAGCTTCAGGTGTTAAACAACAGGCTGTCGCTTATAGTGACGTGGTTGAGCATAGCGGGCACTGCGTTCCTGGTCCCAAACACCCTGGCAACGATATTCGGCATACCCGCAATATCAGAGCACTTCAGCTGGCATACAATATCTATCATATTGATATTGTCTACGGTGGGTTCGGCTTGGGCGGCGTACTGGTTTTTAAAGGCGAAAGGTTTGATACCGAAAACTGTGGACTAAAAAAGGCGTGCTGGAGGGCGTTACATGTGTCTTAAAACGCGAACCCTGTTGTCTACGACATCGATTTTTACCAGCGTCTTAACGTCAAAGCCCGTGGCTGCTTTAACAGCTTGACTTCCTTCACCGCGTTCTATAACGCAAACAACATCCGTTACTTCAGCGCCGATTTTCTTTAGGGCATTCAAGACTGCGACGAGCGTTCCTCCAGTGCTTATGACGGCGTCGACCACGAGAACCCGGTCGCCCTTTTTCACAAAGTTTATGAACATCTTGCCTTTGCTGTAGCCTGTACTCTGGTCTAAAACCACTTCGCCGGGAAGCCAGTACTGCCTCTTGCGGACTATGTAAAAAGGAAGATTCGTCATCTGGGACAAAACAGCGGATATGTGTATGCCCATAGCCTCCATCGTCAGAATGTAGTCAACATCCAAGTTTGACGTGTCTTTTATCGCAGAACAAACTTCGTGCAAGAGCTCCGGCTCGATTGGGGGTATGCTGTCTGTCAGCGGGTGCACGAAATACGTGTAGTCGCCGCGTTTGAGTGTCGGAGCCTTCTCTAGCGAAGACACGAGTTTCTCTAGCATGACAGTTAGTATTTTACCAAACAGGTTAAATATCTTTCAATGAGGTTAGAGTATGCTGGCAGGACAACCGTTGTTCTGCTCGCGGTTTTGTTTGCAGCAGGGTGCATGGATACGTCAAATGACACTAAAGGAGGTTATGACCCCGAGGAGACTACGACAACGTTGGGGAACGCTACTTTTGAGTGGTGGCTGTGGGACGTCCCCGAGATGAACTCCGGAGTGTATGTGGTAGGCGACATCAAAAACGTTTTGGCGGGTAACTTAACGGAAAAAGATTACGTCAGAAAAAACCTCTCGGATGTGATGTTATCGCTTGGTGCGGGGGCTGTTAACGGCTCCAACAGGACGGGGGAGGTTTTTGTCGTGGATGGTGTGGCTTATTTGAAGCCCTCGGATACGTCAACAGCGTATGCTTTGGAGTTTTTCAACGGTAGTCTGGAAACCCCGTTTTCATTCGGGCTGGAAAAAGGCGAGCTGCCTTATTTCATTGCCTATGTTTTCAGTTACAACAACAGCGGCACGACATTGGATGAAGTCTACGAGCGTATGTCGCAGTACATCAGCAGGACTTTTCTGGTTTACGGCGTCGGCGAGTTCAGCGAAATGCAGACTACAGCATTAAAGAAGCCTCCACTATACGGCGAACCAATATCCTCGCCAGAGAACACTAACGAGTATTTCCATCCCGTAGGCAACCGAAGCAACATCGTAGGCATTTTTTTTGGCGCAGTAAACAATGACGTGAAGCCGGCTGAATTCAACTATGACTTGTCTTTGGAGGACAGGATATTTTACCGCAACTACGCGGACAAAAGCTGCGCTGTCGTCCGAAGCCACACGCACGTTTTGGTTACGAATGCGACGACGTTTGATGAGATGGATTTTGTTTCTCTGGGGCAATTGATTAATACTACGAGGTATTTCAGGGTAGAGGATGTGGGCCACCTGCTGACTCAAAGCAGGGTTAAGGTAGCCGTAATAGGGTTTTACCGCATATCAAACGTGACTGTTTATGGTGGTTGAAGTGGAAGTTAAACGCAGACACTTATCGTATTTGGGTTTCGTGCTCATCCTGCTTTTGTTTAACGCAGTCAGAATCAGGTCATCAGCGTTCCTCAGTCATCTGGACGTGGGGCAGGAGGTTGCTTACGCCATAATAGGAATAACCCTCACCGCAGTCCTTATAACGTTTTCAAGCCGCTATGACAAAGACTTCATCCGAAAAAGTTTCCGAGGGTTCAAGCCAAAGCTCTGGAAAACAGCGTTTGGGCTTGCTTTAGGCGTATTCTGCATGAGCCTGAGATACTTGATATTATTCAAGACAAACTTTATTGGAGTGTACCCGTTCTTCGAAACAGAATATTTCATTTTAATACTGACGCTGAGGGCAATCGAATCGCTGATGTGGGTGACCCTCATCCTCGGTTTTGTTTTAAAAGAGCTACTGAGGAAAAACACGGCATTAACATCAATGACTGCAGTCGGCTTGTTGCACGCGATACTTCAAGTCGAGACAACCATTCTGACGACACCCGACGCAAGCACGCTGCTTAGCGCGGAAGCGGTATTAGGGCTTGCGCCAGTGTTCATGCTTTACTTCACGTTAAGCTACGCGTATGTGATAACAAGAGGGCTTTGGCTGCCTGCTGCAGCCCTGCTGGGGTGGAGTATTTCGGACTACGGCATCGTTGCCGTGCTTCGGCCGAACCTGTTAGTTTACAACGGCGTGTATGATTCGGTTGTGACGACAATACTGCTCGCTGGACTGTTGTTTGCTGTAGACAACTTCGGGCGAACTAGACGGTGATTAAACTATGCCACAATGCAATCCCACGGCATTAATCGTCTTCAAGATACTCCTAACGTTGTTAATGTTTGCGGGACTCCTAGCGGTTTTGCTGCAGGATAAGATAAGAAGATGGTTAAAGCGCGGTGGAGGGGTTTAAACCAGCAGGACGCCGGCTACCATGATGAGGGTTAGGACTCCGGTGATGAATGTGGCGTTTTGAGTGAAAACGAAGGAGCCGAGTATTAGGGCTAAAACGCCGCCAGACCATGCGAGTATCAGCCCAATGGAAGTGCTGAGTGGTTTTTCAGATGTTTTTTTAGGCATTATGTCTTTCCAAAACAGCCCAGCAGCCTTAACTTCGCTTGAAATCAAGGCAAACAGGAGTATTCCAATCACGTTGCCGAACAACTGGTTTAACGTTACCGTCAACGCCAAGTCCTTGAACGACAGCAGGTTCATGAAGTCGACACCCCAGCCGATAAAGACTCCGCAGCAGATTGCTGTCAAAACAGCGAGGAACATGTACTCTAAAACGTTTTTAACGTTCTTTACTTGAGGGTACTTGCCGCATGAAAGACGCCCGAAGTGTCCCCAAAGCCGGTAGCCAAGGTAGGGCACGAGAAAATTACCCAGAAAGCCGAAAAAACTGCCTTTAGTTAGTGTCCCGTAGAAGTCTCCAATAAGGTTTCCGAACGCCGAACCCCACGCCCCAGCCGGCCCGAACAACAGGCCGAAGACAAGCGGAAACATGTTCCCCGAGCGGACTTCACTGTAGTCTGGGATGAGAACAAGCACGTCCTTAAACAAGGCTAAAGAAAAACCATACAAGAGGGCGCACGCTATTGTGACGGCTATCATTCGCGGTTTATTCCACATGAGGAACGCTTCCTTCATCGTAGGTGATTAGTATTTAGTTTTCCGTTCTTTTAATCAAATCTAATGCTGCTTTCCTCGCACTTTTGATAATCTCTTTTTCTCCGGGGACGAGATGGTTTTCCATTAGGACTTTTCCGTCGCAGACTACCGTGTGCACGCAGGAGCTGTCTGCAGAGTAAACCAAGTCGGCGATTAGGTTGTGTCCTGGCACCAGTCGAGGATTACTCAAGTCGATTAAAACAAAGTCCGCGAGCATGCCCTCTCTGATAAACCCGCAGTTGATTCTAAGCGCTTTCGCGCCTGCTGAAGTCGCCATCGTAAACGCTTCTGAAGCGGGCATCACAGTAGGGTCCCACCTAGCCTGCTTCTGCAAAAGCGCCGCAACCTTCATGGACTCGATCATGCTCAGGTTGTTGTTTGACGCGCAGCCGTCTGTTCCAAGCGAGACGGTCACTCCTGCTTCCAGCATTTCAGGGTAGGGCATGACTCCGCCGTCAGCAAGCTTCATGCCCGAAATCGGGTTGTGGGATACTTTGACGTCGTATTTCGCGAGAGTCTTTGTCTCAGCTTTACTTAGCCACACGCTGTGGCATGCGATAAGTCTGTCACAGAGTAAGCCAATCTTTTCAAGGTAGGGGATTGGGCGCATCCCATGGGCCTTAACGCAGTCTTCGTTCTCTTTTCTGGTTTCGGCGAGGTGTAGGTGTATCAGCAGGTCGTGTTTGTCTGAATACTCTTTAATCCACTGTAGGCCGTCTTTGCCGACGCTGTAGATGGCGTGCGGACCGACTGCTGGAGCAACCAGCCGTCCTCCTTCCTTCTTCACCGCCTTAAGTGTTTTCTCAACGTCTTTTTCGCTGACATTCGTCTGCTTGTCAACTTCGTCCAAAAACAGCCTGCATAATACGGCGCGCAAGCCTGTTTCTTTCGTGGCCTTCGCCGTCTCCTCAGGGAAAAAGTACATGTCGTTGAAGCATGTTGTCCCGGATTTTACCATCTCAAGGCACGCTAGTTTCGAGCCCCAGTACACGTCCTCGCGCGTGAGTTTCGCTTCTGCAGGCCAAATCCTTTTGGGCCACGCCTGCCAGAATTCCATGTCATCAGCGTATCCTCTGAATAACGTCATCGCGGCGTGAGTGTGGGTGTTCACGAAGCCGGGGATGATTGCCTTGCCTCTGCCGTCAATCGTCTGGTCTGCGTCACATACGACTCCTATTTCCGTGATAGCATTGTCTTCAACATACACGCTTGTTTTTCTTCCGTCCAGTAGGACGTCTTTCACCAGCAGGCTCACACAACATCACCTAACGCGTTGAGTATCTTAACGATTCTGCCGCGGTTTTCCTTAGAATGCTCAAGTATCGTCTGGAAGTCGGGCACACAATTGCCTATGCCGTGCGCGTAGTTGCCGACAGAGCACACGCTCGCATACTTTAGGCCGAGTTCTTGCGCGAGTGTTGCTTCCGAAGCATGGGTCATGCCGACTACGTCGGCGTAGTCTTTCAGGAGGTTTATTTCCGCTTTCGTTTCCAAGCGTGGTCCGTGAGTCTGGGCGTATACTGCTTTTGCGGCGACTTTTATTTTGGATTTTTTTGCGGCGGAGATGATGAGTTGCCGCAGGTTTTCGTCGAATGATGGCGTGATGTGTCTTACCTCCGAGTCGAAGTAGGTTTCTATTGTTGAGAAACTCACGTAATCATGGGGTATTACGATTGCCGGAGGCTTGAGTTCGGTTTTGAGGCTTCCGACCGAGCCCACGCCGACAACATACTCTACGCCGAGTTTCTTGAATGCCATCATGTTGGCTTTATAGTTTATCCTGTGTGGAGGCACGTCGTGGTCTAATCCATGACGCTGGATTAGCGCGAATTTATCGTCGTTTAGTGTTTGGGCGGCGCCATATTTTGTTTTAACGTATTTTAGGGCGGGGTTGTGCATTAGGTTGTTTTCTACCGCTATTGTTCCTGAGATTATGCCAAGCATATTCGAATATTACCTTAGAAGTATTTATAGGCAGGTTCGTAATCTAGATAAATAATGAATAGCCTGAAGGATTTGTCTAGTAAGGTCAGATGGGGTTCAGTCATCGTATTATTGGCCCTCATCGTCTTGGTTTTGTTTATAATATACTCGAAGCTCCCGAAGTATGAGGTTACGGGCAATGTTGGGTTGAAGACTGCTGTCGACCCTGTGAAGATAAAGTTGGGCGAACGGAGTAGCATCCAAATCGAGGTCATGAACAACGACAAGGATGAGAAGATTGTGATTGACGTCGAAGCCAAGACGTATGACACGGGCTTCATTTTCGTAAAGACTTCGTCCACTGAGTTTTCGGAAAAGAACATACTGGTCGGCCCGAACGAGGCGAGGAAGTTGAAGTTTGAGGTGAAGGCCATAAGCAACACGCTGCCCGGCAAATACCGGGTCGACGTAATCGCCAGGCAGAAGTCTTACCCTGAAGGAGCCAAGAACACCATTTACATCGACGTCACAGAGTAGTCACATAAAGTCTGACAGACTAACCTGCTTGTCCAACTCGTTCGTGAAAAGCGAATTTATGTCCTGTTTGAGCAACATCAGCCTCTGTTTCAGGTAGTCTGACAAACTATACCGTTCCGTAATGTTAACTGAAATGTCCAAATACTTTCTTATGTTGCCCTCGGTCACAGTCAGAAGAAGCTTTCCGCCGCATTTGTTGCACTTTCCGGTGAGGGGTATCCTTCTGTAGCTGTGATTGCATTTAACGCACCTGAACTTCTGCCTGGAAAAAGCCCGCAGGTTACCGTAAGAGTCCCGTAGGAAATGAGAGTTTATCACGAGGTCGCCCACATCCCTCTCGTCTATCGCCCGAATCTTCTCCGCAATAGCAAGCTGCGCCTCAACCTTCTCAATCATAGTCTCAAGCTTGACGTACTGCGATTCTATCACCGGCCCAGTGATGTCGCCGGTGTCGTGGGTGAAGCCAAACCCCGAATACGGGTTCGAGTCAAGCACGTCCTTAACCTTCAGCACCCTGACTTCAGAGGGGTTGACGTTCTGCCAAGTCTTCTCGTAAAACTCCAGAGAGTAACTGCTCACAATCTCCATCTTATGGGCTTCATCATCAATCTCCTGCGGATTAAGTATTGTAGTAACCACAAGCGGAGCATCCATGTGACCACCCCGCTTCTCTGGAAGATACTTTCTCGAAAAATTCAACAAAACGTCAAGAAGAAGCATGAAAGCATCTTCATCGCCGTCACAATTCCTACGCTTAGCTGCATGCCAGAACGGGTGCGCGTAACATACGTGAGCCTTCGTGAACCCCACTATCCTGCCGGTTATTGCAGCCGACGTGTGAGGCGCAAGCCCGACTATCATCTGCCCTACCAAGTCTTCTTTGGTGTTTGCTTTGTAGTATTCCTCCAGTCCATAGAATTTTGCCAGAAGCTGGTCCACGAACTTTGAGACTTTAATCAAGTATTCAGCCCCCGCAATAGGTATCACAACGTCCTGCATCCTCAACTCGACTATCTGCTGTGGACTGGTCAGCGGGTTGCCCAGATAGTCTTCGGCGTAACCTAAAGCCTTAAGCTTTTCTATTGTGACGTCTATTTCACTCGGCTTAAAATGCGTCAGCGGAGCATCAGTGGCGTCGAAGCGTATGGTGCCGTCCTTGAACACGTAAACTTCATTGTTAGCCCTCAAGAGGCCTTTCTCAAGCGGCTCAGGAACCTTGTACTCGGAAATCATTCCCATGACGCCCTTGACGTTGCTAACCCTGCCGACGCGCTCAATCGCCTTCTGCCATACGCTCTTTAAATCAACGTCTTTTTTGCTGTAGTATGTTGCGGCGACCTTACACTTAGGACATCTTTCAACTTCCATCGGCCTGCCGCATTTGGGGCACATTTTCATCAAAACAGCCTTCGCACCGCAGGACGCGCACTTGGGTGTTATGCCCAGCGTCCTGCAGTTTTGGCAGTAGTAGTTTGCTATGTCAACCGGGATTGCTTCGTTTTGCGCTGCAGCATTCACGCTTCTCTCTCGGCCGCCGGCTTCTCCGATGGGGAATAGACTGTGGACTGCGGGCTGCAT
>CAZKCF010000010.1:0-732 GCA_964551365.1 uncultured archaeon | reverse complement strand
TTGGCTTTTTCTGGGCGGCCCATCCTGCATCCGATGTAGACTCCAACCTTCTGCCGTAGTATTACGGTCGACGCCTCCAGCACAAGCTCGAATGGTTTTTCTTTTTGCTTTAAGAGGGCTGCCTTGAATCTTGCGTCAGAGAGTTTTCCGTTGTCGTATAATCCCAGCGAGTGCAGGAGCGGCAGGTGTTCTTCGATTATGACGGACGTGCCGTCTGTTTTGTGTGGTACTCCAGCGCACTCTAGGATGCGTTTAGCCCGCTTGTTTTCGCTTAAGACTAGTTTTTCGCCGAGCTGGCCTGACAGAATCCACGCAACCAGAATCTTTATTTCTTCCAGGGTTAAATCTTCCCAGTGGTAAACATACTTAGGATGAAGCGGCACGTTGTATTGTAGTGCGGCTTCCACAGCCTCGCTTGGGGAGGGGGTTTTGCTGCATGTTAGCCCGGCAGCCTTTATTTCCTGAGCCCACCATTCCTCACAGTATCCTGACGGAAGCAGCGGCGTGTTGGTTTGCAGGAAGTCTCCATATGAGACCAGAATATCGCCTAAGAATAGTATCTCCTCCACATTGTGCTTGTAGTCTCTCGCGTCTTTGACAGACTCTATCCTAACGACCGAGCCGTTCTTCAACTTAACCAAAGGACCTTCAATCTCGTCGCACTCGGTTATCACGCAACCTTTGCCCGGCTTCTCCACCTTAACCTGCGTGCCCGTGGCAATGAAATTGTCC